>CAKKQA010000001.1 GCA_919901925.1 Omnitrophica bacterium GWA2_41_15
AATTGCTCAAAGTGCCTATTCCCTTTTCCAATGAATAGCCAACAATATTGCCAAGGGCCAAAGCATTAATGAGTCGTGTAACGGAGTTGATGGGGTAGCCTGGAGAAATGAGGGGGATATATTTTATAACCCTAAGAGCAAATATAACGATGAATTGGACGATTTGCCTTTTCCTGCCTGGCATCTGATGGACCTGAAAAAATATTTTGTCCTCCAAAAAAAGATCTTTGAATTGCCGGCGCCGTGTTTGCCTATATTATCTTCGCGCAGCTGTCCTAATCGCTGCAGATTCTGCAATATGTATATAACGCATGGGTCTAAGTGGAGGGCGAGATCAGCGCAAAGCCTGCTTAATGAGTTAGAATTTCTTAAAGGCAGATTTAATGTATCCAATTTTTATTTTATTGATGATAATTTCAGCCTTGACCTTGAAAGGGCAAAGGCTATTTGCCGGGGAATTATGGAGAGGAAACTTGACATAAAATATAATTTTCATAACGGCTTAAGTATTAAAACGATAGACCGGGAATTGGTGCAGTTAATGAAGACATCAGGGTGCACAAGCGCCTGCCTTGCGGTTGAATCCGGAAGCGAACGTATCCGCAATATCGTCTATGGCAAGAATCTTATGACCAAGAAGATATTTGAGGTGTTTAGCTGGTTTAAAGAGGCCGGCATACCCACAGTCGGTTATTTTCTTGTGGGGGCCCCGGGAGAAAAAAGGCAGGATTTTGAAGAAACAAAAAGGCTTTTAGCCAAACTCCCGATGTCGCTCGTTACTGTGGGGATATTTACGCCCTATCCCGGGACAGAGCTTTACGATGAATGCAAAAAAAACGGCTGGCTGTTAGAAGATTCATTTGAGAATAGAGACCGGGTAGAGTTGTTTTCAGCCGCGTTAAGTACCCCTGATTTTGGGCCTAAAGAGGTGCAGAGATGGAAAAAAGAGCTGTATTTTAGCTTTATTCACCATCATTGGGCCTCTTTGATTAAGGAAATGTTCCGTCCGTACAGCGTGGTCAATAAAGACGCTATCGGTAAATTCATAGGGATGTTAAAGTTTAAGCCTTTAGATTCCTGATAAATATGGACAAAAAACCCGAAGTCGCGTTCGTTGATTTTTCAGGCAATCTCTTTGATAGGCACGCTATCTATTGCCTTTCGGCTTACTTGAAGAAAAACGGCATTGAAACCTGTTATATAAATAAAAGGAATTTCTCAGAAACAATAGCCCAATTAAAGAGGGTGCCGCCTAAACTGCTTTTATATTCTTCATATTCAAGCGGAATCCCTGTTTTTATTAAATTTGATAAAATTGTCAAAGATACCTTGGGCACAAAATCTGTTATTGGAGGCCCCGGGCCGACTTTTGATTCTAACATTATTACGGGTTCTAGCATAGACGCGCTTTGTATCGGTGAAGGAGAATATGCCCTTGCTGAATTCATAAAGAACGGGTTTCGCCCTATCAAGAATATCATCGCGAATACGGATTCTTCCGTATCCGCGGGCTCGGATTATTTTTCTTTTGTTGATTTGAACAATGCCCCTTTCCCCCATAGGGATTTAGTATATAAGAATGATTTTGTCCTCAGGAATATGCCGAGCAAGCAATTCCTCGCGGGAAGAGGATGCCCTTATATGTGCACATATTGCCATAATAATATTCAAAACAAAATATTCAAAACCTGCGGCCCTTTAGTAAGAAAGAAAAGCGTCGGCTATTTAATTAGTGAAATCAAAGAAGTTAAGCGCAGGTACCCTTTAGAGTTAGTGGCTTTTCAGGACGATACATTTATTCTCGGCAAAGAATGGTTATTGGAATTTTGCGAAACATTTCCTCGGCAGATTGGCCTTCCTTATACCTGTAATATCAGGGCAAACCTAATGAATGAAGAAATTATAAAGGCGCTAAAGGCGAGCAATTGCGCGTGCGTTTACTGGAGCATAGAATCCGGCAATGAAGTTATCAGGAATAGGCTGCTTAAAAGAGGCATGAGCGAGGAGGAGATTTTAGGAACAAGCCGGCTTTTGGGCAAGTATAAAATACCGCATAGGAACGGAGGTTTAGTAGGCCTGCCGGGAGAAAAATTTGAGGAGATGTTAGAGACGTTAGAATTAAACATCAAAACTAAGCCGAGGTTCGGCTTTGCCAGCATTTTTATCCCCTTCCCGGGCTTAGAATTAACGAATTACGCGTTAGAACATTCATACCTCTCTGAGGGTGTGGGAAGAAATTTGCCAAAGAATACGCACTTGTATTCTTGTTTGAACTTTACGGTCAGGGATAAGCTGAGGATCCGCAAGTTTATATATTTATACCCGCTGTTTGTTAACTACCCAATCTTGTATTATAATAAACGGATATACCGATTGCTTTTCGCGTTGCCAGCGTGTTTTTTATATTTGATTTTCAATTTTATCTGCGGATACAAATTAGCCACATTGTATAGAGTTAAGGTGAGTTTACCGGTAAGGATAGCCTTAATGTGGCGTTACCTGAGGAACCCATTTTAATATAATATGATAAATAAATATTTAGGTTTTGCCGGTGAAATTTTAAAAGGGCGTATTACCTCTAAAAGGATACCTGTCCTGGTTGTTCTGTGCGTCACGAATAGGTGTAATTTGAGATGCCAGTATTGCTATGAAGAATGTTATGACAGGAGAGGATGCCTTGAATTCACGACAGGGCAGATTTTTTCTCTGATAGATCAAGCCGCAGGCATGGGGACAAAGCTTATCTCCATAAATGGCGGTGAGGCCCTTTTAAGGGATGATATCGGCGTTATCCTTGACAAGATAAAAGAAAAAAACATGCTATGCCAGCTCACTTCAAACGGCCTGCTGATAAAAAAGAAAACAGATGTCCTTAAGAAGGTTGATTCGCTTTGCCTGAGCCTTGATGGCATAGGACAGGCGAATGATTTAAACAGAGGGCAGGGCACATATGAAAAGATTATCGAAGCAATTGAGCATATGCGCGCCAACGGCATTAAATTTCACACAAATACAGTTTTTACAAAAAATAATAAGAATGCGGTTGATGAAATAATGGGCCTTGCCGATAAATATAAATTTAAAGCTCAGTTTAGCATTTTGCGAAGAGAGGATTCGCCTAATAAAGATATTTGTTTAAGCGATGACGAGGTTAAGAAGGTCATAAGCAAGCTGGTTGATTATAAGAAAAACGGTTTGCCCGCTTTTTATTCATCCAGGTCATTTAAAAATGCCCTTGATTGGCCGTTTTCTTTTGATAGGCAAATTATTACCGGGGCCCTCCCGGCGGGGTACAAAACAAGCCCATGCTATATAAAACAATTCTTATGCCATATCGAGGCAAACGGGCTGGTTTACCCTTGCATTGTTTTAGTCAATAAATTTAAAGCCATGAATTTCCTGGAGGTCGGTTTTAAAAAAGCTTGGGATAATTTGGCTGTGAATAATTGCAGCGCCTGCTACAATATCTGTTGCAATGACCTTAATATGATATTCGGCCTGCGGCCGGAGTCAGTTTGTAACGCCTTCAGGATCGTGGCGGATAGAATATGCCATAACGCGAAAAATAAAATTTTCAGAAAACCCACAAAAGGAGCTTTAGATGCGAAAAATTAAAGACGCGATTACAATGTTGAAGAAGGCAAGGCTATACGCGAGGGTCGGTTTAAAAGGCGCGACTTTTTTGAGGGTATACATGATGCTGCGTTATTTTGTCCTAAGTACCGTGTTTAAGAAACAAGTCCCGTGGCTTCTGGAGTTTTCTGTTACATATAGGTGCCAGTGTAAGTGCCCGCATTGTTCCGTCGGTGAGTATTTAGATAAGGCAAATAAACAAGAGGAGCTGACAGCCGGGCAGATCAAGCGTGTGTTGGACGAAGCAGTTAAAATAGGCATACCAAAGGTCGATTTTTTTGGCGGAGAGCCTTTGATTAAGGAAGGTATTGTTGATCTGATACGGTTTGGGGCAAGCAAGGGGCTATATATGTCGGTAACGACTAATGCCTGGTTACTTACAAGGGATATGGCTCGGCAATTAAAGCAGGCAGGCATAAGCTGTATAAATATAAGCTTAGACAGCGTTTCAGAACAAAAACATGACGCGCTCAGAGGGCTGCAAGGGTTATACCAAAAAGTAATAAAAGCTGTCGAGTATTGCCGCCAGGAAGGGATTTCGTGCATCTTGTCAACTTATGTAACGCGTAATAGAATAAAAAATTTTGCCACGGGCCCTAATGATGACAGCCAGTTAACACAGATTATTAAGTTTTCAAAAAGCCTGGGGGCATCAGCTCTCAGGGTGCTTTTTCCTATAATTTCGGGCAGATGGGAAAAAGACAGTACGAAAGAATTTAGCGAAGATGAGAAAAAATTAGTTATTGATAATATAGACCCGTCGTTTGCCTTTATAGAGGGGGCGTATTCCGTAAGGAACAAGAAAAAGGTCTGTCAATCCTTAAGCGGTAAGATGTTTAATATCTCTCCATATGGCGATGTCCAGCTCTGTGTTACTTTTCCTAATAGTTTCGGAAATATCAAGGAAGCGTCATTGCCGGAAGTATTGGGGTGTATGTATAACAGCCCTGTATATCTTAAAAATAAAGACGGTAGCTGCTGCAGCACCGAGGGACTAATCAAATAATATGAATATTACAATGGTGCGCCCTCCCGCATATAGCGCTGGTTTGATGGGAGCGCAGTTAGTCCCGTATCTTGGTATTTCGTATATAGCCGCATCTATAAGGGCCGAAGGTTATGCCGTTGATGTGGTTGATATGTGCGGGGAGGATATATCCCGCACTGAAATTGTCAGAGAAAGATATGTAATGTATGGGATGCCTTTCTCAGGGCTTAAGGAGCGCCTTAGGCCGTCTGATATCTTTGGCATTACCTGTATGTTTTCGCAGGATTGGGTGTTTCATCGCGATTTAATTAAATATATCCGCGGGCTTTATCCTGAAAGTATAATTGTTGCCGGTGGAGAGCATATATCGGCATTGCCGGAATATTGCCTGAATGATTGCCCTGAATTGGATATTTGCGCGATTGGCGAGGCGGAAGAAATAATGCCCAATCTCATCCGTGCGGTTGAAAAGCAGTGTGATTTGTCAGGTGTCGATGGTTTAGCCTATCGGCGCGGGGATACCGGAGTTATAGCCGTTAACCGCAGGGCAAACCGTATTGGAGACGTCGATAGGATACCATTGCCGGCGTGGGATTTAACGCCTATTGAAAACTATCTTTCCCGGGGGTTTAATTATCATATCAGGCGGGGCCGCACCATACCGATGCTTGCGACCAGAGGCTGTCCTTACAAATGTACTTTTTGCTCAAATTCTAATATGTGGAGCAACCCCTGGCTGCCCAGGGATCCCAAATTAGTCGTGGATGAAATTGAGCTTTATATCAACCGTTACAAGGCGGACAATTTTGTTTTCTCTGACCTTACGGCAGTGGTAGATAAGAAAAACATTGTGAATTTATGCAATGAAATATTAAGCCGCAAGATTAATATTACTTGGCAGCTCCCGACATTAAGGACCGAGTCCATAGATACTGAAATTTTAAGGCTTATGCGTCTTGCCGGCTGCAGGGAATTGGATTTTGCCGTTGAATCGGCTTCTAAAAAAGTATTAATGAGCGTGAATAAAAGAAATGATCCGGAGAGGATAAGTTTGTTAATCAGGAATGGGTTGAGTGCCGGTATCAACTTTAGCATTAATATCGTCATCGGGCTTCCCGCCGAAGACTTAAAAGATTTCCTTAAGACTTATTTATTGCTTATGAGATTAGCGGTTTCCGGGATGCAGGAGGTCAATATTTTTCCTTTTATCCCTTATCCGGGCTCCCAATTGTTCCGGGAATTTATTCTTAATAAGGAAATAACTTTAGATGACAGCTATTTTTTTAAACTTTTTGGCTATGCGGATTTGGGCAAGGCAATATCGTGGTCTCATAAATTCGGGCCCCGCACATTAAGCTTTATGCGGTTATTTTTATTTACTAATTTTTACGCTGTAATGTTTATTTCACACCCCTTGCGTTTGATGCATTTTATTGCTAATATTTTAAGAGGAAAGGCTACAACTAAATTGGAAGGGGTTTTGGCAAGAATATGCAAGAATATTAAGGCTTATTTCGCGGTTACAACATCAACAAAAATAAGGTAATTGATATGCAGGATAATATAGCGCGGCTAAAAGATAAAGCTGGCTGGGTGCGCAGGCAGGTATTGGAAATGATCGTATCTGCCGGCAAAGGGCATATTGGAGGCGCATTTTCCTGTACCGATATATTGGTTGCTTTATACTATGGCGGTATACTTCATTTTAATCCCTCTGACCCGAAATGGCCCGGTAGGGACAGATTTATCCTTAGCAAAGGCCATTCTGCCGCGGCCCTTTATGTGATCCTTTCGGACTTGGGGTATTTTTCTTCTTCCTGTATCGGTAACTATCAGAAGGAGGGATGTATTTTAGGCGGGCATCCACACAGAAGGATACCCGGAATTGAAGGTGATACAGGGTCTCTCGGGCATGGTCTGGGCATAGGTGCGGGGTTAGCCCTAAGCGCCAAGATGGATAAAGTAGATTTTCTGGCCTGCGTATTGATTGGCGATGGAGAATGTTACGAAGGTTCAGTTTGGGAGGCAGCTATGTTTGCTTCGCATCAGCGCTTAAGCAATCTTATCGGAATCTTAGATAAAAATGGCCTGTGTTCAACCGATCGCATTCAGGATTGCCTTGATTTAGATCCGCTTGATAAAAAATGGCAGTCATTTGGATGGGATGTGGTTAATGTTGCCGGGCATTCTTTTGAAGATCTGCTTTCTGTTTTTTCAAATATCCGTTTTCGTAAATCAAATAAGCCGCTTATGATAATAGCAAATACTATCAAGGGAAAGGGCGTATCTTTTATGGAGTCAAATCCGAATTGGCACCACGCTGTCCCTAATGATGAGGAGTTTAAAATAGCCGTAAAAGAATTAGGCGGCTGCCGGCAAAAAGGAGTTGATTCTTGAAGCCGCCTGAAATCGATATTAGGGATGCTTTTTTTAACGAGGTATACGCTATTGCCAAGGAGGATAGCAATGTAATATTTATAACGGCTGATATGGGCGCGCATAGCCTGGTTAAGTTTAAAAAGGACCTGCCCAAGCAGTATATTAATATAGGCATAGCGGAGCAAAATATGGTTAGTGTAGCCGCAGGCCTTGCCTTGGGAGGGAAAAAGGTATTTATCTATACGATTATTCCGTTTGCCACATTTCGTTGCTATGAACAGATTAAGATGGATTTATGCTGTATGAATTTGCCCGTAGTTGTTGTAGGTGCCGGCCCGGGGTTAACTTATGGCAGCGACGGGCCTTCGCATCATGCGACTTCGGATATCGCGGTGATGCGCGCATTGCCGCAGATAAGTATATTGAACCCATCGGATTCTTGTTTAGCCGCGTACTGCGCCAGAATTGCATACGAGAGTGTGTCTCCAGTCTATGTGAGAATCGACAAGGGCAGGCAGCCTTTGATACATAAAGAAAAAGACAAATTTCCGGATGGCCTTGTCCTATTGCGCGGAGGCAGCCAACTTACTATTATCTCTACGGGCCTTATGGTTCATCATGCTTTAAAAGTGGCTGAATCGTTAGATGGCCACGGCATATCTTCCGCGGTTGTTGATTTATATATGATAAAGCCATTAAACGAAAGCCTGCTTTTGAGCGCCATCAATAAAATTAAACACATAGTAACAGTTGAGGAAAATAGTATTGTTGGCGGTATTGGCAGTATCATAAGCGAGTTTTTAAATGATCACGGGCTCTTTATTCCCTTGAAAAGGATAGCGCTTCCGGATCAACATTGTTTCGAATCAGGCAATAGGGAAAGCATGCATAAATATTTCCGCTTAGATGAAGAAAATATAAAAAAGGATATCCTTAGCTGGGTTTCCGCGGTATAATTT
>CAKKQA010000002.1 GCA_919901925.1 Omnitrophica bacterium GWA2_41_15
CGACGCTCAAGGGGAAGTCGACGGCAGGTATGATAAATTGCACCTGGTCCCTTTTGGCGAGTATTTACCCTTTAAGAAGATGCTGCCCTTTCTGGAAGTTGTTGTGCCTATCGGGGACTTTACGGCAGGGAAAGAGTATACGTTGTTAGGCTTACAGAGGACAGAGGTTAGATTCGCGGTGTTAATTTGTTTTGAAGATACCGTCAGCAAATTGTCGAGAGAATTTGTCAAGAGAGGCGCGGATTTCCTGGTCAATATTACCAATGACGGATGGTATAAGGACACAAGCGCTCCATATCAGCATTTGTCTGCTTCCGTATTCAGGGCAGTAGAAAATAGAATCCCTCTTGTGCGCGCGGCAAACACCGGAGTATCTTGTTTTATCGACACAAAAGGCCGGATTTCCGGCAGAGTTGCCGAGGGTAATAAAGATACTTTCATAACCGGATACCGCAGCCGGGAAATAACTTTAAATAAATCCCCGTCTATTTATAATTTTGCCGGAGACTGGTTTGTATTGTGTTGTGTCTTGGGCGCCTGCTGTGGTATAATTACGAAAATCTTTACAAAAAAATGAATATTATGCAGCGAAAAAATGTACCCGAAGATAAGCAAACACACCTTCTTTATATTCTTAATAGTATTTACCTTTTATCTGGCTTATGAGCTTTACTTTTTAGATAAAGTTTATTTTCTTTGCCCTATCAATTACAAGGACGGCGGAATTGCTGTCCGTAGTGATTCTTATGGTAGCGGCGATTTTATGGCCAGGCGAAACGGTTCGCGCAGGCATAACGGCATAGACCTTAAGGCGGATGTCGGCGAACCGGTTTACGCGGTCCGAGGCGGCAGGGTATTGAATGCCCGCTTTCACCGCGGAATGGGAAATTACGTAGAGATCCGGCATCCGGGCGGATATGTGACTATTTATGGCCATCTTTCGCGGATAGATACTCTGCAAGGCGTACATGTGCGTCAGGGTGATAAAATTGGCGAGGTCGGCAGGACCGGTAACGCGAATTCGCCCGGCCTATCGCCGCATCTGCATTTGGAAATAAGGTTAAACGGTGCGCCAGTTGACCCGATGGAATTTTTGTTAAAACAAGAGGTGGAAAATGCCGGAGATTAAGGTAATCTCGATTAATAAACCTGACGATGCTAATATTATCGTCGGGCAAGCGCATTTTATTAAAAGCGTCGAGGACATCTACGAAGCATTAGTTCAGACTAATCCGCAGATGAAGTTTGGCCTTGCCTTTTGCGAGGCCTCGGGAGCCTGCCTTGTGCGGGTTGAAGGCAATGATGAAGAATTAAAGAAACTTGCCGCGGAAAATGCCCTGGCGATTTCCGCGGGCCACAGTTTTGTGATTATTCTGCGGCAAGGGTATCCGGTAAATGTCTTGAACGCCTTAAAAATGGTGCCGGAAGTCTGTAATATATTCTGCGCTACAGCTAATCCGCTTGAGATCGTGGTGGCGGAGACTAAATCAGGAAAAGGGATAATTGGCGTGATTGACGGCGCAAGCCCGAAAGGCGTGGAAAAAGATAGCGATATCGCCTGGCGCAAGGATTTGCTGCGAAAGATCGGCTATAAGAGGTAGAAGGCAGATTTTTGCTTGAAGTCATTCTCTGCGGTGTTATAATATAAAGGTAACTATATGAATTATAAAGAGCTGGTCAAACAATTTAATCGTTTATTGGCCAGGCAATCTTTATTTTTATGTTCTTTGATAATCCGCCTGCTTCCTCGATGGTGCCTATATAGTTTTGCCAATTTTATCGGCACTTTGGCCTATTATATTGCCGCAAGCCAGCGAAAAATCGCTTTGGAAAGCCTGAAGAAGGCTTTTGGCGACGAGTTATCTTTTCCAAAAAGAGTCAAGATTGCTAAAGATAGCTTTATAAATATAGCCAAAAGCGGCGTAGAGATGCTTTTTGTTCTGGAATCACCGCATTTATGCCATGACATGGTAACCATTGAGGGTAAGAAGCATTTGGATGAGGCGCTATCTAAAGGACAAGGAGTTATCGCAGTCAGCGCCCATTTTGGCAATTTTCCTTTAGCGCTTACCCGACTAAAGCAAGAAGGTTATGGCGTAAGCGTTATCCTGCGCCGGATGCGCGATGATAAAGTCGAGGATTTTTTGGAAAGCCGCAGGCAGAGAGTGGGAGTGAGCTCTGTTTACAGCACTCCGCGCAACGCCTGCGTAGAGAATTCCTTAAAGGCATTAAAGAACAACGAAATACTTTTTATCCAGCTTGACCAGAACTTTGGCACAGCCGGAATATTTGTCAATTTCTTTGGGGCTCAGGCGGCAACAGCAACCGGGCCGGTAGTTTTTGCCTTGCGTTCGGAGGCGACGATTGTGCCTATATTCGTGGTGCGCAATCCGGATGATACCCATAGGATAATCATTGAAACTCCGTTGGAGGTAGAAAAGAAAGACACGCAGGAGGAAACCCTGCAGGTAAACACACAAAGAATAACCTCGATAATTGAATCATATATAAGAAAATATCCCCAGGAATGGGGCTGGATACACCGTCGGTGGAAGAGCCAGAAGTAGCAGTTTAACAGTTAGCAAATTAAAGATCCTTCACCCCGCCTTTGCGGCGGGGTTCAGGATCAAATTTGCTTCGCAAATTTGAGGAGGTGTCAAATGGCAGAAGAGGTAAAAGAAGTCGAAAAAACAGACGGCGGTAAAGCGGTCAAGACGTTGATGAAGGTTGTTTTAGGCCTGGTATTGCTCGCCGTGGGGATAGCATTAGTGTGGGCGTGGAGAGCTGACCTGTGGATTTTGATCAGAGGCGGCCTTGGTTTATTCTTGATTCTGGCAGGCGTTATCACATTAGCCATAGCCAAGGAATAAGAAGAGTATAATTGCTTCCAGCCTTTCATTCATCGATAATCGGTGAATGAAAGGCTGGGTGGCGCAAAAGATGGCATATCGCGAATGGCTGCGTAGCAGGCATATCTTTTTCTTCTATTTTTTTCCTTCCATATTTTTTTCTATTTCCATATTAAATTACAGTATTTACGCCGATGATCAAAACTGGCAGAGGCTTAATATTGATATGCCTAATGCCTCGGCAGTTTGTGTCGACAAAGATAATTCCGCGTTGATTTACGCCGGTTCAAGACAAGCGCTGTTTAAAACAACTGATCAAGGCAAGACTTGGCAGTTGGCAGGCGGCGGAACATTGACGGAAATAAATTTTATTCTGATAGACCCCAAGGAGAAAAATACGGTATACGCCGCTACCGGCAATGGTTTGTTTAAAAGCCAGGACGCCGGGGATAATTGGCAGAAGGTATTTTCCGGTAAGGATGTTTACGAGAAGAGTGTTTTAGGGATTGTTTTATGTTCTGGCGCGCCCAAAACAGTTTTCATTGCCACCAAAGGCGGAGTGTTTTTTAGCCCGGCAAACAGGATTGTTTGGCAAAAAGTGGCGGGCCAGTTAAATGACGCAAGTGTAAGCGCGATAGCCGCCGACCCGGTTAATCCGGATACGCTTTATGTAGTGACAAACAAAGGTTTGTTTAAAGGCAAAGACAGGCTGTCATATTGCCAGCGTTTATATACTGGAGCAAATGCCGAGTCAGAAGACGCCAGTTTTGATATTGATTCGGAAGAAGAAGAGGGCGCGCTTTCTGAATTCTTTTTGCGCCACATTGCTGTTGATCCTAAGGATGTAAATAAGCTATATTTAGCCAGTAAGCAAGGGGTTATCTTAAGTACGGATAAAGGTAAGTCTTGGCAGAGGCAAAGCCTTTATGGCCTGCTTAATGAGAGGCTAAATTTTTTGTTATTTTTCGGCGGGCGGTTCTTTCTTGCCTCCGCAGGCGGCGTGTCCGAGTGTAACGGCACAGAGTGCCGGGAAATTTTTAAGGGCGCGGATTTTAAAAACTGCCGCCAGCTGGCATTAGACGCGCAAAATAACCTTTACGCGGCAACAGATAAAGGATTGTATAGGGCCGTTTTAGCAGGGCAAGCTGATAAGCATGTTCAGGCGATAGTTAATGCCGATAAAAAAGCAAACGGCGCAGATGTAAAAGAAGTGGCGCGTAAATACTCCGAGGAATATCCCGCAAAACTTTCTCCGCCTAAAGAAAAAATAGAAAAACCTGCCCTTGAGGCTGCAGCCGTTGAAAATAAGTATGTGCCTAAGGATTATTTTAAAAGCGAGCCGCAGATTCTCGATGTTCAAAAGGCGGCGATCAGATATGCTGAAGTTTATCCGGAAAAGATTATTGCTTGGCGCTGGGAGGCACGGGCAAAGGCGTTTCTGCCCGAGTTAACATTAGATTATGATAAAACAGTTTCGTCAACAGTAGCTAAAGATTATGAAAGGTTTTATGTCGGGCCAAAGGATTGGAGTGTAGGTTTCAAATGGAATATCGCAGACCTGATTTTTTCTACGGACCAGACTTCTATCGATGTCCGAAGCCGCCTGATGGT
>CAKKQA010000003.1 GCA_919901925.1 Omnitrophica bacterium GWA2_41_15
AATCCGCATAACCATAGGCAGCAGCCCAACCGCAAGAGATTCAGCAGGTATTAAGTTCCTGAATATCTATTTTCGGGCGCGATAAATCGCGCCCCTACAGGTATGTCGCGGTATGCCTGTAGGGGTTTGATTTATCAAACCCGTTTGCGTGTTAACGGGCGCCATAAATGGCGTCCGTTAACAGGGTGGCTGTAGTGGTGCGTCTATAGGGGCCGGATTTATCCGGCCCGTCCTGATTGCCGCGGCACCCAACCTCCGGGGTTTCAAACGACACCAGCGCACTCCCACAGATAATTTTATTGACAAAAATAAAAATATGATATATCATACATATCACACAAAGCATACATTTCATACAGAGTAAAAAAGGGGGATAAAATGATGCAGGGGCTTTTGAAAGGGAAGGTATATGGCGCGGCAACTGTGGGAGAGCGCGGACAGCTGGTTATTCCTGCGGAATTAAGGAAGGCGCTTAATATCCAGTCAGGCGACCAGGTTATGGTTTTCGCCAAGCTTGATAAAAAGATTATCAGCCTTATGCCTTCGAAAGATTTCAGCCGGTTTTTAGAACGGGCGGAAAAAGTTATTTCTAAATTGGAAAACAGTCTTTCTAAAAAAAACTAGCCAAATATGATTAAGTGCCTAAAAACATCTTTTGGCCTTTTATTATTTATTTCTTTTTTCTGCGCTAACGCGCTTGCCGAGGAAGCTCCTATTGCCGTAGGAACTCCTGTTCAGGAAGCCCAGGAACCACAGGAAATCCTTAACTGGGAAGGCTGTATTAAGGAAGCCGCGAAAAACCATCCGGATCTAATCGCGGCAGAAGAGAAAGTAAGCCAATCGGAAGCCGGTAAGAAAGTTGTTGCGAGCGCCCTTTACCCCCAGGTAACCGGCAGTGTCAGCGGCTCGACATCCAGGTCCGCAAGCACTACCAGCAGTTCTACTGGGGACAGCTATAGTTACGGCGTTGATGGTAGCCAGCTTATTTTTGACGGGATTAAAACTATCAATAATGTCAATGCCGCCTCCGAAACCATAAAAGCCTCACAACAGAATTTCAGGTTTACTTCCGCCACAGTGAGGTTTCGCCTGCGCAGCGCTTTTATCAATTTATTAAACACTCAAGAATTACTGCTGATTACGCAGGAAATTTATAATATCAGAAGGTGGGACCTTGCCTTGATCACTTTGCGTTATGAGTCAGGCCTGGAGCATAAGGGCGCGTTAATGACTTCCGACGCTAATTTAGCGCAGGCGCAATACGGAATAGACCAGGCAAAGAGGAATGTCGAGGTCGCCCGCCGTCAGCTTACCAAAGAAATGGGCAGGAAAGAATTAAAAGCCTTGGAAGCAAAAGGGGATTTTGTAGTAGTGGATACCGCAAGCTCAAAACCGGATTTTGAAATTTATGCTAAAAACAACCCTTCGCTGCAACAGATCATTGCCCAGAAGAATTCAGCTTTATTCAGCCTTAGGGCCGCATACGGAAATTTTTCTCCGGCGCTTAACGCCAATGCCGGCGCCGGTAAAACCAGCCCGCGCTGGCCGCCGATAAAAGACCAGTGGAACTGGGGGCTTACTTTGTCTATGCCGATATTTGAAGGCGGCCTAAGGTTTGCCCATGTAGGCCAGGCAACGGCTTTGTTTAAGCAGTTAGAAGAAAATGAAAGAAGCACAAGAGACGGGATCGTCTTGACTTTGGAACAAACCTGGGCGGCCCTTCAGGATGCCTTGGCGAATGTCGGGGTTCAGAAGAAAAATCTCCTAGCCACCGAGGAGCGTTCGACAATCGCCCAGGCTCAGTATTCCACAGGCTTTATTACTTATGATAACTGGATAATTATTCAGGATAATTTAGTTTCGGCGAAAATGAGCTTTTTAAACGCCCAATCCGCGGCCTTACTAGCAGAGGCGAATTGGATTCAGGCGAAAGGAGAAACATTAGAATGAGCAAAAAAATAAAATTCCTCATTGTTATTATTCCTATTCTTTTAATCATTGCCGCGTTTGTTATGGTGAAATCAAGGCCGAAGGTAAATACAAATGAGATGACCGGTGAAACAACTCCCTCAGTCGGATATATTCAAAATATAATTTCCACGACCGGGACTGTGTTGCCTAAGAACCGCCTTGAAATAAAACCGCCGGTTAACGGCCGGGTGGAGAATGTTTTAGTCAGCGAAGGCGAAGACGTAAAGGTGGGGCAGACTTTGGCTTGGATGAGCTCAACCGAGCGCGCCGCCCTTTTAGATGCCGCCCGCGGGCAAGGCGATGAAAAATTAAAATATTGGCAGGAGGCATATAAACCTATAGAGTTATTGGCGCCTATAGACGGAGAAGTTATAGTGGCAAAGACACAGCCAGGACAGACTGTAACAACTGCCGAGGCTGTAGTTGTATTATCGGATCAGCTGATTGTCCGCGCCCAGGTCGATGAGACAGATATCGGGAAAGTCAAACTTAACCAGAAGGCGGTTGTCAGCCTTGATGCTTATCCCGAGACAAAAATCAAATCAAAAGTGGAGCATATATATTACGAATCTAAAACCGTTAATAATGTTACAATATATGAAGTCGACCTTATCCCCGAAGATATCCCGGATTTTTTCCGTTCCGGGATGAATGCCACAATAGATTTTATACAGGACAGCAGGGAAAGCGCCCTTTTGCTTCCGCTGGAGGCAGTGCAGAAGGATTCGCAAGGCAGTTATGTCATGCTAAAAGTAAACGGCAATAAAGAGCCGGTAAGAAGAAATGTGGAATTGGGGATTACGGATGAGAGAAACGTGGAGATAGTTTCCGGCATAGGCCAAAATGACAGGATATCTTTTAAAAGCCAAAAATATTTTCTGCCTAAAAACGGAAGCGCAGGCACAAATCCTTTTATGCCGATGGGCAGAAAAAAAGAGCCGGCGAAGAAGTAGGGAGATTTTATAGCGGGCGCGATAAATCGCGCCCCTACAGATGTGCTGACCGTATTTTCAGGCGCCATAAATGGCGCCCCTACAGATATGCTGCGGTATGCCTGTAGGGGTTTGATTTATCAAACCCGTTTGCGTGTTTTTGGGCGCGATAAATGGGGTCTCTACAGATGTGCTGACGCGTGCTTTCAGGCGCCATAAATGGCGCCCCTACAGGGTAGCTGTGGCATACCTGTAGGGGCCGCATTTATGCGGCCCGTTCGTTACATGTGTTGCGGCATACCTGTAGGGGCCGGATTTATCCGGCCCGTTCGCTGCTAATGATAAAATGATCAAGCTAATTGTAGGTGCTGTCCCTTCTTATCGCTAGAGAACAAAATGATCGAACTCAAAGATATACATAAGACTTATATGATGGGCCAGGTGGAAGTAAAGGCCCTTGACGGCGTATCGCTGAAGATTTCCGC
>CAKKQA010000004.1 GCA_919901925.1 Omnitrophica bacterium GWA2_41_15
GAAGCCTTTCAGGGTATTGCTCGTCCTTTCGGGATGAAGACCGCCTGCCTTATCGGTGGGGCGTCAATGCAGGATCAGGTGGAGGCGCTGCGTAAAAATCCGAGGGTAGTGGTTGCGACCCCGGGCAGGCTTATTGACCACATGGGGCAGTGGAATTTTTTACCCGAGTATGTCACGATGCTTGTGCTGGATGAGGCAGACCGCATGCTGGATATGGGTTTTGCCCCGCAGATAGATAAGATCTTGCGTTTTCTGCCGAAGGCAAGGCAAACCATGCTTTTTTCGGCGACTATCCCCAAAGAGATTATTGAGATAGCCGCCAAGCATATGAAGCTTCCTGTGTCTGTAGAAATTGCCCCTTCCGGGACAATGGCAGAGCATGTTACTCAGGAATTGTTTATTGTGAAAAAAGAGGCAAAGATGAGGCTGCTCGGCAAGCTGCTTGCGCAATATCGGGGTCCGGTTCTTTTGTTTTCCCGCACCAAGCATAACGCCAAAAAGATTACGCGTTCGATCAGGGATATGGGGTATCACGCGGCAGAAATACATTCCAACCGCTCTTTAAATCAGCGCCGCGAAGCGCTCGATGGCTTTAAATCAGGCAGGTATAAGATACTCGTTGCTACCGATATCGCTGCCAGGGGCATTGATGTTACCGGCATCGAGGTAGTTATTAATTATGACCTTCCGCAAGATGCGGAAAACTATGTGCATCGCATTGGCCGCACAGGCAGGGCCGGGCATAGTGGGCATGCGATTTCTTTTGCCACGCCTGACCAGAGCCGCGATGTCCGCGATATCGAAAAAATCATCAGGACCCCGCTTCCCATATCAAGGCATCCGGAAATTTCTTTAGATAAGTTTGATGCCTTCGAATCGCATCCCCAGGATAGGCAATTAAAACGCAAGCTTCCGCAGAAAAACTGGGGACGTTTCCCGAAACGTCCCCGATGACACTTTCGGTGCTGGCGTTTCATCCTTGTCTTTTTTGCCGCGATAAGATTTTAAAAAAGCCTTGTTTATTCTATGTCTTGGTACATCTATATTGTCGAATGCAAAGACGGCAAACTTTATACCGGGATTACTAAAGATTTAGAGCGCAGGGTCAAGGAGCATAACAGTGGAAATGGCTGCAGGTTTACCCGCTATCGCCATCTGGTAACCCTACAATATAACCGGAAAGTCAAGACAAAGCAGGATGCGCTTAAAGAAGAAGCAAGAATAAAAAGCCTGCCCAGAACAAAGAAGTTTGAATTGATCAGGGAATAGGGGACGTTTCGGGAAACGTCCCCCTGTTTTTTAAAAGGAGAGGTTGTGATGAAAGTAAAATCTATCTTAGTAATCAGCTTTATTTTAGCGCTTGTCCTTCCCGCGTTGGCATTTTCTCAAGAGATCAAGCCGATTAAGCTTTTGGCGCCGCGCACAGAAAGCGGAAAACCGCTTATGCAGACACTAAAGGAAAGAAAGAGTGCCCGGGAGTTTAGCTCTGAAGATTTGCCTTTACAGATTATTTCGGATCTGCTTTGGGCAGCATGCGGAATAAACCGTGCTGATATAGGAGGCAGGACTGCGCCGTCTGCGATGAACGTGCAGGAAATAGACATTTATGTTGTCAAGGCAGAAGGCCTTTATGTATTTGACCCTAAGGCGAATATCCTGGTACCGGTGGCAGCAGGAGACCTGAGGGGCTTAACCGGAAAGCAGCCGTTTGTTAAAGATGCCCCTGTAAATTTTATCTATGTTGCCGATCTGGCAAAGATGAGCAAAATGTCAGGTGATGATGCAGATTTTTATGCTGCGACAGATACGGGATTTATAAGTCAGAATGTTTACCTGTATTGTGCCTCTGAAGGATTAGCAACCGTGGTGCGCGGATTGATTAATAAACCCGCTTTGGCTCAAGCGATGAAATTGCGCCCCGATCAAAAGATAATACTTGTTCAGACAGTAGGTTATCCGAAAAAGTAGGCGATAGAAATAGAGGGCGTTACTTAAAGCGCCCTCTATTAAATTTTTTCCTTGACATAGGGTAGGGGGGTATGGTATACATAGGTTAGGAGGCGATAAGATGAAACAGCTAACTACCCATGAAGAACAGCTGGAATTTTTGAAGAAAATCGAAGGGCAGGTCCGCGGGATAGAAAAGATGATTGAAGAGAAAAGGTACTGTGTAGATATTATTACTCAGATCCACTCTGTTGTTGGAGCGCTTTATCGCGTGGAGAACGAGGTTTTTAAAAAACACACACAAGGCTGCGTAGTAAGCGCGTTCAGAGGAAAGTCGGAAGCCGATAAACAGAGGAAGATTGATGAGATTGTAGAGCTTGTCTCGCGTTTCAGAAAGGCAGCCTAATATGCGCAGGAAGGGCCTAACAATGCTCCTGATTTTTTCATTTGCTTTTCTCCCTTCTTTTTTGTCTGCGGATGAAACGCTCAAGCTTGATATGATGATAGAAGAGGCCCGGAAGAATAACCCGGAAATACTGGCTGCTTATAAGCGCTATGAAGCTAGCAAGGCGCGCATCCCTCAGGCAAAATCGCTTGATGACCCTACCTTAGGCTTTACATTTGAAAAAATCCCCCGCGGCACCCTTAAACTGAATAAAACTATGCCTGATGACAGGATGTTTTCCCTGACGCAGGCCTTGCCGTTTTTTGGCAAACTCTCTTTAAAAGGAAAAATTGCCCTGGTGGAATCCCAGATGGCGGCCAGCGAATATAAACAAAAAGAGCTTGAGGTTATAAATGCCGTAAAGAATGCTTATTACGATTTATTTATGAACGACAGGGAAATAGGGTTGAATAAACAGAGCTTAATATTATTGAAAAGCATTACCAAGACTGTTGAAGCAAGATATACAGTAGGAGAAATCACGCAAGAAGAGCTTTTTAAGTTAAATTTGGAGATCGCCAGATTATCCAACACTATCCTGAATCTACAGCAGGAAAAACAAGCCAAGGAAACACGCTTAAATACCCTGCTTAATAGAGACTCCGAATCCCCCTTGGGCGCGCCTGAGCTAACCGAAGACACTTCTTTTAATCAAGACATTAAATCTTTATACCAGTCAACGCTGTTGAATCAGCCTGAGCTAATTATCTTTTCTTATGCGATAGAAAAGAATAAATACGCCAAATCTTTAGCTAAAAAGAGTTTCTTCCCGGATTTTATGGCCGGATTAGTCCAGCGGGGCATAACCTCCGGTTCAATTGGGCCATGGGATCTTATGCTGTCATTTACTGTTCCATTTTGGTTCTGGACAAAACAGCGGTATGAAGTAAAAGAGGCCATTGCGAATCTAGAGGAGGCAGAGGCTGCTTATAAAGCAATGCAGAATAGGGCTTTTGCCGAGACCAAAGATTTAGCCATAAGAATAGAAATTGCCAAAAATAAAATTAACCTTTATAAAACAAACCTTATGCCTATATTGGAGAGTTCTATTTCTACCTCTTTAACAGGTTTTACTTCAGGTAAGGGGGACTTTATGCTGCTTTTGGATAACCAGAGGATGTTGATTGAAACAAAAATGTCTTATTACAAGGCCTTAGTAGAATACAATATGAATTTAGCCGATTTGGAACGCACCGCAGGTATCGATTTGAGAGAGGTGAAAAAATGAAGAAGAAAAATATTTTTATCATTGTTATAGGTATATCTGTAGCTGCGCTTGGGTTAGGTTTTATTTTAAGTTC
>CAKKQA010000005.1 GCA_919901925.1 Omnitrophica bacterium GWA2_41_15
CGGAGGTTAGGTGTTGCCGGGCTAGCTGAAACCTCCGAGGTTGGGTGTTGTTTTAATATTTTTTCGTAATAGATCCCTCGGCCTTTTAAAGCTTAAAAAATCAGAAAGGCCTCGGGGTCAAATATTTTTGCCTGAAGGCAAAAATAGTTGAAAGAAAATCGCCGCTTTTTACGTCTTATATAGTAGGAGAACATGAGGGATAGGCGGGACATTTCCGCCTTCGCAATTCTTGCTACGGCGGATCCACCGTAGTGCGAAGCACGTAGGCGGACCTGTCCCGCCTATCCGGAATTGCGCAATAGTGAGGAATATATGGGTAAATTAGAGCACATCATAAAGGAAAACTTAAAAAAAGAAGGCATTCCTAAACGTTTGGGCAATTGCCCTAGCGAAATAGAATTATCAAAGTATCTGGATGGAAGTTTGGCAGGCCAGCAAAAAGAAAAAGTGGAGAACCATTTGTCAAATTGCGCCTATTGCCTGGATTTATTGGTAACGACGAGAGAAATATTAAAAAGCCATAAACGCCCGGAGGCATCAATGCTGAAAATACTGAAGAAAGAAAAGTGGTTGATTTTAACAATAGTAGGTTTTCTTTTATCATTTTTCGTAAAAAGGTTTTTCCTGCAGTTTCTTTTTTTAAGCCTGATTTTAGGCATAAAATGGGCGCTAGGCAATGAGGGCAGTAAAAATTTAGTCATGATTTTCCGCTCTTTACAGCATCAGGATACAGAAAAAGAAGAACATCATAACGCATTTGGCCGCAAATAAAATACTCGTCGACAACCCTCAAGAAAGCGCTTTCTCCAAACCCCTGTAATACCCTTTTTTCCTCATATATATAAGGTATACTTTAGTTAAATAATAGACTGAAACCTTTAATATAAAACTATATGCCCCAAAAACTAACCAAAACATTAGCCTTATTTTTATGCTTCTGCATCGTATTTGAGCAAGTTGGCTTTGCGCAGGTGGCTAATCTAAATATCGCTGGCTATCTTAGCGCGATTTCAAGCTCACCAACAGATAAATTCCGCCCTCTGCATCTGCGTTTCCTTGCTTATAATCCACAAGATAATAATTTCAAGCTTCTCTTAGACAAGGGTGATTTTTTAAAATCCTCTTCGTCATTGCGAGGAGCTATCGCTAACACCGGCGACGAAGCAATCTCAAATAACAAAAAATTGGAGCTCGAAACCAAAAAGCTGATGGAATACTTCTACATCGGCCTTGCTTTGCCTAATAACGCCTTCTGGGTAAATCTGCGTCCGGACATAAAAGGGTTAAGTGGTAAGGGTCAAGGGTTAAGGGAGCAAGAAGAAGGAATAAATACAACATCGGACATCATAAACTTAGATCTTGCCAGAACCGACATCGGCCGGATAATGCTTGAGACCGACGTGCAGTTAAAAAAAGACACTGCGCGAATGACATCGCCGGAGACTCCCGAAGGAAAACTTTACTGGAATAAGCTTTACCAGAAAGCCGAAGAACTTTTTGGGACAGAAAACGTAACTATTCCCACCTTAACCCGTCCATGGATTGTCCCTAATGAAATCATTATCAGAGAAACAAAAGATTCAGCGTATATCTATAAAGCAACTTTGAAAGTGATGCTTGAGGAAGATTACCTTAAGACCAGCTCCAGGGGCTGGCAAAGCCAGCCCCTGGAGCTGGTCTCGGGTGACCCGCGCCTGAAAATCCTTAACGAATATTCTACTCAGCTTATTAAAGAAATAATCATCCCCAAACTCACCAAAGAAATAAATGCCTCTAAACGTTACGCCGAATTACGACAGGTGTATTATTCGTTGATTCTTGCGCAATGGTTTAAGGCTCGTTTTTCCTCGTCAATGGGGACTGTAGGGACAGCACAGTGCGCTGTCCCTACAATGAATGGCGACGAAGCAATCTCTAAACTTATCAATTCTAAAAATCTA
>CAKKQA010000006.1 GCA_919901925.1 Omnitrophica bacterium GWA2_41_15
GTAATGGGGCCACTTCTCCCGGTTCATTTGGACCTGACCCCAAAAACGGCGATAAGATAAAACTTTGCTATCCAATGGTGAAAATCATCGTTTTTTCGGGCAGCTTTCTCTGTATATAGGAAGGCTGTTTTTTTTTCATTGTAGGGGCGCCATTTATGGCGCCCGAATCACGAGTCAGCACACCTGTAGGGGCCGCGATTTATCGCGCCCGCGACAAAACGGGCTTGATGGATCAAGCCACTACAATACGGGTCATTAGATGAAATCTTCTAATAAAATCATAGCAATCATTATTATTTTCTTATCCTGTTATATTGTTGAGGCAGGCGCGGATATTATATACCTGAAGAATGGGCGGCTTATTAAAGGCTTGATAAAGAGAGAGAATAGCAGGGAAGTCGTTTTAGAGCTTGGATTCGGGACGATTAAGCTTAGCCCTGAGGAGATAAAGGCAGTATGGAGGTCAAGCCCCGAGGAGGCTGAACTAATCCGCGCGGAATGGCAAAAATACAAGAGAGTTGAAACAGATGTCAGGCAACCCAAGAAAGAAGCCGTTTCGGGAGAAGCCGGCATTTCAAAAACAAACGAAGGCATTCTGGTCAATGCCCTGTTAAATAATAAAGTCAAGGCTTCGCTTATATTAGATACCGGGGCCTATGGCGTCCTGTTGTCAAAAAAAATCGGTAAAGAACTCGGGATCGATACTAAAGACGCCAGAAAAAGCGTAATCGAAAAAGTTACTATGGCAGATGGCCGAGAAGCAGAGGCAAGGATGATGGTTTTAAACAGCGTGGCTGTGGAAGGGGTAGAGGCAAAGAATGTCGAAGGGGCGATTTTATTAGGCGACGAAATCAACTATGACGGGTTGTTAGGCCGGTCATTCTTAAATAAGTTCAGCTTTCAAATCGATTCGGCAAACAAAAAACTGATTTTAAAAGAGCAGAAGCCGCAGGATGTTTTGGAGAAGACGAAATATTTCAATGTGATATACCCTTCAGACTGGGAAAAGAGCATTGAGGGGGAAAAATTAACTATTATCGGACCGGCATTGCCTGAAACCGAAAGCGGGATCCGTAAACCCTATATAATCATTGAAAAGGATAAGGATGCGGCGGACATGAATTTCGCTAAGGAAATAAAAGAGTGGTTCGCCCGGCAAAGCAGCCATCCGGATGTTAAAAATAAAATGTTAAAATTGTTGGATGAAAGCTTCCAGAAGTCAAATCCTCAAATCGGGTTTATTTCTTCTGTCTTTGAAGAAAAACCCAACGCGATAATGGTGGGCTGGATGTATTTATTTAAGAAATTTGACGAAAAGGTATATAAGGTACAGTTCATAAAAAAAGATCCTTCAGTTGGAAGTTACAGCCTGGAATTTGTTTGTGTTGATAAGTATTTTAATGAATACCTGCCTGTATTTAATAAATGCAGAGAGAGTTTTACGAGCAATGAATAGCTCAAAATTAAAGTTTTTGGTTTTCATGGCGATGTGTTTGGCTGTTATCAGCCTATGCGGCTGGATGGGCTCCGGCCTAGACGGTTTTATTGACGCCCCCACGCAGATATCTCCGGGGGCCGACGATATTGTGTTAACAGGCAAGGATTCACTTGAGTTCAGATGGCGAGGCGCTCAGGGGGCAAGAAGCGGCCACTACGAATTTAAATTATATAAAAGCTATCAAACTACTGCCGAAAATCTGATTCTCAAAGAAGATTATCAAAGCGGCATATATTCAGCTAAGATTCCTTCAAGCCAGTTTGAAAAAAATCAGGTTTACACCTGGAGTTTAAGGGAGATACTTATTGACGGCCAGAGAAGCGACTATGCCTATAGTTCGTTTAAGGTCATCGAGAAATAGGGAAATAGGTCATTGCGAGGAGCTATCGTTTGCACTGGCGACGAAGCAATCCCGTTTTTAAAACGAGATTGCTTCGCCGCAGGAATCAAAAGCGAGGGTGGCTCGCAATGACGATGTAGGCGGTAACGATATGGGAAAAATAAAGCTGGATTTGCATGATATTTTCAACAAAGGCGGCGAAATCGAGGCCCAGCTTAACCGGGCCATCGAAGAAGCTGTCAGTAAAAGGATTTCATTGATAGAGATTATCCCGGGCAAGGGAAGCGGCCAATTGAAAAAACACGTTTTGCGTTTTTTGGAAGAACCCATGATAAAAAAACTTTATTCACGTTTGGAAAAAGATGACAAAAACTTTGGCAGGATTTTCGTGCATTTCAGGCATTAAAAAAATACAAGCGGAGGAATAGATATGGCAAATTTTTCTTTTGATATTGTTTCCGAAGTCGATCTGCAGGAAGTGGATAACGCGGTAAACCAGGCAAATAAAGAGCTGGCACAGAGGTATGATTTTAAAGACAGCAAGTCTTCCATCGCTTATGACCGTAAGGAGAAGAAAATCACTCTCATCGCGGATGATGATTTTAAATTGAGCGCGCTTACGGATATTTTGGCAACGCGCTTGGTGAAAAGAGGCATCTCGGTTAAATCTCTAAAATTTAACGAGCCCGAAAAAGCCTTTGAGGGGTATCTGCGCCAGGTAGTCGAGATATGCACAGGCATCGATAAAGAAAAAGCCAAAGAGCTGACCGGTATTATCAAGGGGCTGGGGTTGAAGGTGCAGGCTCAAATTGAAGCGGAGAAAATAAAGGTAAGTTCGGCTAAAAAGGATGATTTGCAGGTAGTTATCACGCATCTAAGAGGGCTGGATTTTTCTTTGCCGCTTAGTTTTTGTAACTATCGCTAAAAAGTTAGTCTTCTTCGCTCTTAAATATTCTGACTATGGTAGAGCTTCGAAGCACCTTTCAGTTTTCCCCTGAAGTTGCTACGAAGCCATACCGTCTTCTGCAAATTGAATGGCGAAGTAGAAAGGAGATGAACATGGCTGATGAAAATGTGGGCGCGGGTACTATCGTTGAGCGGAGCGAATTTAAGGGCAAGCCAATTCTTATCTTAAAGAGAAACGCGGAGGATAAATATCCCTTTTCTTTCGGAGTAAGTAAGGCAAAACTTATGGTGGAGAATATCGAGGAAATAAAAAAGTTCATCCAAGAGAATAGCTAAACAGAAGGTGATAAGATGAAAAAATGCCCTTATTGCGGGAAAGAGATATCGGATACGGTTGAGAAATGTGAAGACTGCAGTATTGTTTTAGACAAAAAGGCGAAAGAGAAATGGTATTTAAAGACGTCTACGCTGATCATCTCTTTGCTTTGTGTCGGGCCTTTTGCCTTGCCGCTGGTCTGGGTTAACCGTCGGTTCAGCAATACTAAAAAAGTAGTTATAACAGTGATTGTGATTGTTTTGACAATTTATTTGACAGTTGTAGTAGCTGATTCTTTAAAAAGAATCTTGGATTATTATCGACAGATCAACCAGATGGGTTATTAAAATATGGCGGTAAAAAATAATTTTTTATTTGTTTTATTTGCGGTTATGTGCCTGATAACCGGATGCCAAAGTAAGCCGGAGACAGGCCTGCCGGCAACGCCTGCGGCTTTAGCCCAGATACGTATCATTATGCCTTCTTCGGAAATGCAGGCCGGGCAAGACATGGTGTTAGAGACAGAGGGCATAGATATGCGGGGGAACACCGTCGAGATAAACCCTGTTTGGTCTTGCGGGCAAAATGGCAGGATTAATCCTACAACGGGAAAGGCGACAGTTTTTACCGCGGTTTTAGACGGCCAGTGCGCTGTCATGGCCGAAGAAGACGGCATACAGGAGTCTGTGGTTATAGGCATCACTACGCCTGAGTTGTATGATATTGATGTTATTCCTGTGCGCGCACGAATACCTATTGGACAAAATCTTGTTTTGACCGCGCAAGGGACTGATGAAAAAGGTAAGCCTGTTGTTGTGAATCCTGTCTGGTCTAGTTCGCAGGAAGCGAGGTTTAACCCTTCTATCGGCGTAACAACAGTTTTTGAGTCAAACACAGAAGGCACATATACTGTGTTTGCTATTCAAGGAAAAATTGTGGGAAAAAGTATTGTAGATGTTGTTTCTTTGAGGCCCAGCGCTTTAACGGATATTAAAATCAGCGCGGATAAAACCGAAATCTCCGTCGGAGAGAGCGTTAACTTAACAGCCAGAGGCGTAAATGATAAGGGCGAGCCGGTTGATATCAGCCCTTCCTGGAGCAGCGCCGGCAAAGGCACATTTAGCGCGCCTTCCGGAGAGTCAGTTGTTTTTAAACCTGCCTCCACCGGCCAATATGTGATCAGCGCCCAACAAAATGATGTAAGTTCTGATATAACGATTAATGTTTTACCTTTAAATGCAGTAAAGTTTTTGATAACGCCTGATTCCGTGGATTCAGTAGCAGGCGCAACGCAAACTTTTACTGTTAAGGGCGTGGACGCGGATGATAATGAAGTAGATGTCCGCCCGAATTGGTTTTCTAGCGGCACAGGAAAAGTCAGCCCGGCCGCAGGAAAAACCATTACTTTCCAAGCGACTTCCGCCGGCCAGTATACGCTTAGCGCTGAACAGGATGGCTTGAGGGCTACGGCAAATATCAACGTAAGCGCGGCAGGATTGGCAATTATAAGGATAGAGCCGGCTAATGCCCGCGTGGTGATGAGCAAAACATTGATTTTGCGCTCAATAGGCGCAGATATATATGGTAATCAGGTTACGATCAAGCCGGCATGGACCACGGATCCACCGACGGCTTTTGATGTGCCACAGGTAACTTGGACTTTTATCGGATATATGCCCGGCACCTACAAAATATTCGCCACTGACGGCGGGATAATCGGGACAACTACTGTGGAAGTGACTTCTGTTCCGTTATTATCCACAGCCGGAACCACAAGCATTTTTATCAAGCCTGACAAGGTAATAAGAATGGCTGTGGGAGATACGATTAATTTAACAGCCGAGGGTTATGATAATGCCGGACGTTTGGCGGATATAACCCCGATGTGGGCCTGCGAGTCAAAAGGCGGGGTGGCTCCTATATCTGGCCTGGAAACGGTTTTTACCGCGAATCAGGAAGGCACCTGCGTTGTTACTGTGAAGGATGATGAGGCCATAGGCAGAAAAACTATTTATATCCGCCCCAAGAGGTAACCTGTCAGATAGCCACGCTGTACGTTCGTAGGAGCCGGATTTATCGTAACAGTTCAGCCCTTGGAAGTCACCGACGAGTGTCATTGCGAGGAACCCTCGCTTGGCATAGAGGTGACGAAGCAATCCCGTATTTAAAAACGAGATTGCTTCGTCGCATCGTGTTGACAACAGCTCCTCGCAATGACAATGGGCTAATAGGTTTAGTTTATCTGTTTGATCCTTGCGATGATTTCCTGCGTAGTGCTGTCAGGCGTCGATGCCCCGGCAGTAATCCCCGCACTTTTCGCGCCCTTAAACCACCCGTTTTTAATATCGCCGCTTGAATTTACCCAGTAAGTCCGTTTGTTCAGCGATTTAGAAATCTCATAAAGGCGTTTGGTGTTCGCGCTTTTTCTTGAGCCGATGATGACCATTACGTCATTTTTAAGAGGCATCTTGCGGATTTCTTCTTGCTTTAGGCGGGTTGGCCTGCAGATAGTGTTAAAAAACTTTAAATCTTTGATATGACCGCGTAATTCATTTAAGATTTTTAAGGCCTTTTCAATATTTTGCGTTGATTGCACAATAACGCAGGCTTTCTTGATAGCATTAAGCTGGCTGGCGGAAATATCGCGGCTATCTTCAATGACTATGGCTTTGCCTTTTAGCTGGCCGATAATGCCGCGGACTTCGTCGTGTTCTTTGTCGCCGATAACGATAATATCGCGGCATTGCTTTTCCATACACTGCGCGATTTTATGGATTTCTTTGACCATCGGGCAGGTGGCGTCGATTATCGCGTAGCCGAGCCGGGATACTTTTCGGTATGTTTTCTGGTCCATGCCATGTGCCCGGATGAGAAATGTTTTGCCCTTGCCGTTAGCAAGCCGGGTAGTTTTCTTGATTCCGCGGCTTTGGATCATTTTGACTACATCTTCGTTGTGGACAATGTCTCCGAGCATGTAGACATTTTTCCGGGCAAGCCCGGTTTTTATGGCAATGCCAATCGCCCTTTTTACCCCGAAACAAAACCCCGCGGATTTAGCTAAATTAATTTTCATAACATCATATATTCTACACGGCTTTAATAATAAGAGGAAGCAAAATATTGTTTGAAAACTAACCCCCGGGGTTCGTCCTCGTTGACAAAGGACGATCCCCGGGGGTTAGTTCGGTTGAATAAGCGACTACTCCACGCGTCATTGCGAGGAGCTATCGTTTGCACTGGCGACGAAGCAATTTCGTTTTAAAATCCATTGTAAATCCCCTCGCCATACGTTAGAATATCATCACCAATATAAGGTGAAAATATGCGTTTAAAAATAAAGGTTAAACCGGAAGATTTTATAGTCGAAGAAATTGCCGAGCTTCCGCTTGTCAAAAACGGAGGCCACGCGGTTTACCTGCTGAAGAAAAAAGGCTGGGGCACGCTTGAGCTTTTGCAAAAGTTTTCCCGCGAATTAAAAATCCCCCTCAAAGATTTTTCCCACGGCGCAAGAAAAGACCGCCACGCCTTAACCAGCCAGTACATCAGCATAAAGGGCCGCTCAGACATAAAACTAAATGAAGACGATTATTCGCTCTTCTTTGCCGGGTGTATGAACCGGCCAATGGGCCCGGACCTGATTAAGGAGAATAAATTTGAAGTGGTGGTCAGGGAATTAACAGATGAGAAGATCGGCGCGGCAAAGGCAGAAATGGAAAATCCCCAGCGTTGGGGATGCCCGAATTATTTTGACGACCAGCGCTTTGGAAGTTTTGACAGCCATCAGGGTTTTCTGGCGCAGAAGCTTCTGAAACAAGAGTTTAACGGCGCCCTGAAAATATATCTGGCCTCTGTTTTTCCTGAAGATAGGAAAAGCGAGAGGGAGCGCAAGGAGTTTTTCTTCGCCAACTGGAAAAACTGGGAGCTTTGTCTCAAAGAAGCCAGTACTGACTTGGAGAAAAAGGCGTTTAGCTTTTTATGCCGCGAGCCCAAAGATTTTCTGGAACTGCTTATGGAAATTCCCCGTTACGAACTTGCCGCGTTTATATCTTCTTATCAGTCATTTCTCTGGAATGAAATCTTGCGCGGGGTAATTAAGAATGTAATACTCGCGCCGCTAAAAAGTTATAGGGGCGCGGCAGGGGAGTATCTTTTTTATGGCGATTTAGATGAGAGAAATTATCTGTATCTCAAGGATTTGAATATCCCTATGCCCGGGCCAAAGCCGGAATTTGCGGATGAGCTAATCAAAAGCCTCTACGCGCAGGTTTTAGAAGACGACGGCATCAAGAATTCGATGTTCAATAACCTAAAGCTAAGGCAGGCATTCTTCAAATCTTTCCCCCGTCAGGCAATAGTCACGCCGCAAGGCCTAACCTTCGCGGTTTCCGATGACGACTTTTACCACGGCAAGAAAAAACTCACTTTAAGTTTCTCCCTACCCCGCGGCAGCTACGCCACCATCCTCATCAAAAGGTTCTTTTGTTAGCCTGTAGGGGCGCCATTTATGGCGCCCGCAACAACGTACGGTAAACGGGTCGGATAAATCCGACCCTACAGACGTACAGCGATTACATAACAGCCACCCTGTAGGGGCGCGATTCATCGCGCCCGCAATAGATAAGAAAGGATGCATAATATGAGAATGCGGATATTTTTGGCTTTGATTGCGTTTAACATGGTATTATCAGGTTTAAGTTCTATTAGCTGGGCCGCGCCCGACGTAGCCGTAGCTAACCTTGCTCCTAATCCTCCGAATCCTAACTCCGAAGACAATGTCAGTTTCAGCTTTGATCTGGTAAATACCGGAAACAGCGCGATTGAAAACAGCTCTGTGTCGGTTAGCTATGATATCTATCCGGCTTCTCAGTCGCAATACTTCCGCCAGAGTTACGGCGTCACAGTCGGCCGTCTTGAACCCGGCCAGAGATATCACATTGCCCCTGCTGACCGCTATCTGGGCGCCCCCGAGGCCGGCGAATACAAAATAGACCTTAGCGTAAAATTAGGCGGCCCGGCCGGACTGCTTGAGACGAATCTTGCCAACAATTCCGCTATAGTCAGCTTTAATATCGCACAAAGCAACCTGCCCATAGATTTGATCGCAAGCAAAATTGAGCTTTATCCTGTGTTGCCTCAACCGGGCGAAGATTTAGTTGTAACCGGCTTCGTTGCTAACCAGGGCAAGGGCCGCGCCAAGAATCCCGGCATCCGTATTGAGCTGTTGCGCGACAATCAAAAAGTAGGCGAACACAGCACGACGATCAGCCACATCATGCCGCAAGGCAGCGCGCAAGTCCAGGCCGTATTCAGGGCATTGCCCGAAGGAAATTATACCGCCATATTAGAAACTGACCGCGAGAATAAGATTGCCGAGGCCAATGAGGGGAATAATATATTCAGCTACTCTTTTAAAATAGAAAAATCACCGGAAACCCTGCCCAAGATTCCAGTATTAAAGCCTAGAGGCCAGCCTAAGATTTTTAAGCGGTAGATAGGAACAAGGCGACGCGCCGCTAAATTGTCGATGGATACAGAATAAGCTTAAAGAGAAATCTCTGCGGCGCAAGAAAAAGAAATAAGTATTGTGCGTTGTAGGGACTGTCCCCAGCCCATCGTCAGCTTATCTATGGGGACTGTCCCTTAATGTCGTCCACAAAACCCATTGCCTTTCTCCCTAAAATAAGCTATAATTTTTTAGTATCTAGATGTCAATTTTACGGAAAAAATATCAACGTTTTGTGGTCAACTATGCCTGCGATTGAACCTAATTCAGCCTAAAACCTTCGCTTAACAAAAAGCGGAGGCTTTTTGTTTGCGGGCAGTTGTAGGGACTGTCCCCGGGCTTCGCCAGCTTATCTTTGGGGACTGTCCCTGATTATCGTTCTCGTCACTGCGAGGAGCCATCGTCTGCACCGGCGACGAAGCAATCACGTTTTTAGATACAAGCTTACGGCACAGTAATTAAGTATCGTGTCCCCCGATTATGCACACGATTTTGCACATACTTCTGTAGGGGCGCCATTTATGGCGCCCGAGAATGCGAGTCAGCACATCTGTAGGGGCGCGATTTATCGCGCCCGCAATTATAGGGACTAAGGAAATAAGTATTGTGTTTCCTGATTCTTAGAGAAGTTATTTTGTCAGAGTACTTAATAGGAAGATAAATTTACCGATGGAAAAGCATAAAATATTCATCAGCAGTGTCCAGAAAGAGTTAAAGAAGAGCGTGCCGCTTTGAGGGATTTTATTACGAGTGATCCATTATGCCGCCGCTATTTTGATGTTTTTCTTTTTGAGGATATTCCCGCGCGTGACCGCAATCCGGATTCCGTATATTTGGAAGAAGTCAAAAATTGCGATGTGTATGTGTGTTTGTTAGGTAATGAGTATGGATCTGTGGACGCGCAAGGTGTTTCTTCTACTGAACGTGAATTTTGCGAGGCTACAAAACAGGGCAAAACAAGACTGCTTTTTATTAAGAACTCTAGCGATCAGGAACGCGATAGAAGAACGGTAAAGCTGATAGAGAAAGCTGGCGGAGAGATGATTCGCCGGCGATTTTCAAACGTTGCGGAGTTGATAGCTCAAGTATATGCCGCGTTCGTGCAATACTTAGAAGACGAAGGCATATTGCAAACTGTGCCCTTTGACGCCGCTGTTTGCCGTGGCGCCACTTTTAGCGATATTGATGAAACGTATGTAGATAATTTTCTGGAAACCGCGCGCGCGGAACGCAAGTTTCCCTTGCCGCAAAATACGTCAGCAAAAAAGCTGTTTACCCATCTTAATTTACTTACGAATGATAAAATCTCTCATGCGGCGGTATTATTGTTTTGCCGAAAGCCGCAAAAGTTTCGTTCGCTTATATGCGCGGAAGTAAAGTGTATGCATTTTCATGGAACCGAAGTGCATAAACCCATACCGTCATACCAAATTTACAAAGGTACTTTATTTGAACAGGTAGATGAAGCGGTTGATTTTGTATTGGGAAAGCTTGACCGGTCGGTAACTCCCAGCAAAACAGATATTGCCAGTGATGTTGCCTATGAAATTCCCAAAATGGTTATCCGCGAGGCGATTGTCAACGCCATAGCGCATAGGGACTACACTTCAAACGCCGGTGTTCAGGTGATGTTGTTTGCCGACCGGTTTGAAGTGTGGAATCCTGGCGCGTTACCTTCGGGGATGACGCTGAAATCATTGCGGATAGCGCATTCATCGGTGCCTCATAACCCGCTTATCAGTGAGCCGCTTTTCTGGGCGCGTTACATTGAGCGCGCGGGAACCGGGACGCTTGATATGATTGAATTGTGCCGCAAGGCAGGCATTCCGGAACCGGAATTCGAACAGCGCGGCGGGCAGTTTGTGCTGACGATCCGCCGGAAAAAAATACTTGCCCAAGTCGAGGCCCAGGAGGACCATGTCGGCACCAAGTTGGCACTAAGTCGGCACCAAGTTGAGATATTACATAAGTGCCAGGCCGACAGCAGTATAACCGCACTTATGGAAATCGCCGGAAGGACGGACCGCACCAAGTTTAGGAATCAAGTTCTTAATCCACTTATTAAAGCAAAGCTTATAGAAATGACGATTCCCGATAAGCCGCGCAGCAGCAAACAAAAATACCGCCTGACCCAAAAGGGCAGGGAGGGGTTGAAGAAGGAAGAAAAGAAATAAGTATTGTGTTTCTCGATTGTCTATAACGCGTGCCACCCTGTAGGGGCGCGATAAATCGCGCCCGCAATTATAGGGACTAAAGAAATAAGTATTGTGTCTTTTGAGTGCTAATGCGTCATTGCGAGGAGCCATCGTTTGCGCAGGCGACGAAGCAATCACGTTTTTAGATTCGAGACAGGAAACAAGGCGGCACACCGCTAAATCATGGAGGCTGATATGCCTATTGAGCAAGTAGAAAAAGATTTGAAAGCCGTCTTAGAGTATCTTTGGCATGATGAAAAAAGGCACTATTCTGAAGGGGGCTATAGTAAAAACCACATTTTCCGCGTTCTAAAAAGATTAGCAAAAGCCGTTAAGTATGAATATTAATTTTGGATAGAAAATCAAGGGGCCTATTAATTAACGAAATAAGCATTGTGTCGGAGTACAAATAAAAAAAGAGAGGCATTACCTCGGGACGAAACCCTTTAGATAACCTCTCATCGTGATCCAATTAAAATATACAATAATAATTAGAGGTAGTCAATGGTAAACATTATGCGAGAATATAATAGGCTTTGCCTTGCTCCAGCATCCGCCTTCAAAAATACCGCTTGACCCAAAAGGGCAGGTAGGGGTTGAAGAAAGTAGGGAAAATTTAAATGATAGAAAAGAAACAAACGACAGGTATCAGATCTTGGCCGGAGGATGATCGACCGAGGGAAAAGCTATTTAGAGAAGGCGAGCATAAATTATCAAAGACTGAGCTTTTGGCTATACTTCTGCGAAGCGGCGTCAAGGGCCAAAGCGCTCTAGACTTAGCCAGAGAAAAAGGGGTCACACCTATTTATTGACTTGAAAATAGGGACAGGGACAGCGACCTATTATCCAATACATTTATTATCTATATGGACGAAGCCAACATTTTTAATAAAAACGTATCTTATAAGCTTGACCTGATAAAAAGAGAATACGAAGAGATTCAGAGAATAATAGGCCGGATTGATAATCTTCGTTTCCTTGTTATGGGCTGGTGTATCACTGTATGGGCCGGTTTAATAGCCTTGGTATTTACACGAAAATCTTTTGACGCGCGCTTTCTCGCAATAATCATAGGTATTGTTTCGCTTTTTGCTTTCATAGATATCGGCTATAAGGGTTTTCAGGAGCAATACAGAAAGAGGATTGGACTTCTTGAAGATGTTCTGAATGGGGTGGACTTTTCTAATGTTGAAATATTGCAGGCGCTATTGGAAGTTAAAAGCCCTGCCATAAATGACGCTCTTTATAATCTCACATTTAAATTTATTAAATCCATACTTTCTATTATTGTTTATAGGCCGTTCGCATATATGCTATACATAGGCCTGATTATCTTATCAATTATAATTTACCGCAGCATCTAAGTAAAATAGGGACAGCGGCCATTTTCCGTCCCACAGCCAATTTTTTAAAAAATTAGGATGCGTGCTTCAATTGAATAGGAGGTATTTACTATGATCAGCCCTGAGTTGTGCGAATTGCTGCAAAACCTTATTAAGTTACCTAGGGAAAATGAATGGGTTGAATTCAAGAAGAGCAATTTTGAAGCTGAGGATGTAGGCAAAATTCTTTCTGCCCTATCAAATGGAGCGTGTTTGAATAATCAGTATAATGGTTATTTAGTATTTGGCATAGAGGATGAGACTCATAATATCATTGGCACGGAAGTAGATTTTAAATCCATTAAAAAAGGTAACGAGGAGATTGAGCATTGGTTAGCTCAAAGGCTTGATCCGAGAATTGATTTTAAGATTTATGATTTTAAATGCGAAGACAAAAATATCATTTTATTTGAAATTCCTGCTGCTTCTGCTCAACCGACTAGGTTTATGAAGAAGGCGTATATTCGCGTTGGCAGTATTACTAGAGATTTAAATGATTTTCCAGAAAAAGAGAAGAAGATTTGGAAGAAAACGGCTCATGGCGCTTTTGAAATTGAGTCTTGTGTAAATAATCTTACAGCTGATGATGTTGTTCGCCTGCTTGATTGCCAGAGTTATTTTGATTTGATGAAATTGCCATTACCTGCTACACGCGATGCAATGCTAGAGAAGTTTATGAGTGAAAAATTCATCCAGCGTTCAGGAGAAAAATATAATATAACAAATTTAGGGGGGATATTATTTGCTAAGAATTTAAATGAATTTGATGTTTTGTCGCGAAAGGCGATGAGGGTAATTATTTATGAAGGTAGGGATAGGATAAAGACAACTAAAGATCAGGCAGTAGCAAAAGGTTATGCAGTCGGTTTTGAGGGGCTGGTCGATTTTATCAATGATAAGTTGCCATCTAACGAAGAAATTGGCAAGGCTCTTAGAAAGACGGTTCGGATGTATCCGGAGCTTGCCATCCGTGAATTAGTGGCTAATGCTTTAATACATCAGGATTTTTATGAAAGAGGCACGGGGCCGGTGGTGGAAATTTTTTCTGATAGGATTGAAATAACAAATCCCGGGAAGCCGCTTATTACTACAATGCGGTTTATAGACGAATATCAGTCCAGAAATGAGCTGTTAGCTTCTTCAATGAGGCGGCTTGGAATCTGCGAAGAAAAGGGAAGCGGAATTGACAAGGTTATCCAGAGTGTAGAAGTATATCAATTGCCCGCTCCTGACTTTCGTGTAGGAGAAAAACATACGGTTGCAGTCATGTTTGGGCATAAAAAATTGCATGAAATGGATAAGGGAGATAAGATCAGGGCTTGTTATCAACATTGTTGTCTGCGCTATGTAATGAATCAAAAAATGACAAATCAATCTCTACGCGAGAGGTTTAAATTGCCTGAAGAGAAATCTGATTACGTATCTCGAATTATAAGAGACGCATTGGAAGCGAAGCTAATTAAATTAGACGATCCGGCCAATGTTTCTAAAAGATATGCTAAATATACGCCCATATGGGCTTGATCTTATTTGTAAATAAATGCTTTCGACGGGCACAATTCGCATAACCTATTTAATATCAATGAGTTGCAATTTGTAAGCAAAGTCGGTAAATGTATCCTGGACGTAATCGTGGACGTAATCGTGGACGTAATCGGGGGCGTAATCGGGGGCGTAATCGGGGGACACAATACCAATTATTTAGGCGCAGTCTCGAATGGCCTATGAATAAATAATTTTCTTCGAGAAACTAATTGACAGATACAAGTATAGAAAAGTTGGAATCGCTTTTGGGAATAAGCCTAATAATTTATCGACACGCCAGCTGTTGTGTACTATACTATCGAACAGTTGTATTATCTAATAGAACAGGAGATGACCTATGCTGATCCCGGCCGGAAGAAAAAAGATGCTGGAGATATTCCTAAAAGACCCTTTTAAGGA
>CAKKQA010000007.1 GCA_919901925.1 Omnitrophica bacterium GWA2_41_15
CCCATCCGTGGCAACAACCCTTATTTTTCCATCACGCAACACTACAAGCATGCCGTTCAAATAGTACCGAATGTCTTGCTGTGCCATCGAAAATTGCACTTCATTCAACAAACTTCTGAACTCTTTTTGTTTTAAATCAATAACTTTATTGCTTATTTCGGGTAAATTGAATTTAGGAAAATCCTCTGCGGGTAAGGTCTGCAAATTGAAACGGCTTCTCCCCGCCTTTACCAAAACCTTATTATCCTGCTGATCTAATGTTACTTTTGTTCCTTCAGCCAAGGATCTAAGAATATCCTGGATCTTTTTGGCCGAGGTTGTAATCGCAAAATCCTTTTCGAATTTTACTTCCGTCGTATCCGCTTTAACCTGAACTTCCAGATCCGTGGCGGTAAAGGAAAAGGATAGTCCCTTACCCTCAATCAAGACGTTGGAAAGAATCGGTAAGGTATGCCGCCTTTCGACAATACCCGTGACGGCTTGTAGAGTTTTCAATAAGGATTCGCGATCGGTTTGTATTAATAGCATTCATATTCCTTTTGATAGTAATTAATAACACTACCAACTAATCTGTATAATAAATATTTATTATTAACTTCAAAAACTTATACAACTTTTTGCTTGTGGAGAAAGCCTGTTTAAAAAAACTATTGGCTCTGGATAGAATAATTCCCAAGCAAAGAAGCAGCATTTACTCACAAACTTTATACAGCTACATATCAACTTATCCACAGAGCTGTTAGCTTCGCAGCGTTTGCACTAAAAAATTAAAATCTCTAGCAATATTAGGATCCAAGCCGCGCAATTCTTCAATTTTACGACAGGCGTGTATTACGGTTGTATGGTCTCTTCCACCAAAGGCATCGCCGATTACCGGCAAACTCAACTGGGTCAATTCCTTGGCGAGGGCCATGGCAACTTGCCGCGGACGGGCAACGGTGCGCGTCCGCTTCTTTGAATACATTTCGGCCACTTTAATTTTGTAATAGTCGGCAACCGTCTTCTGAATATTATCTATGGATATTTGCCGCATTTGCACCGCCAGCAAATCCTTCAAGGCTTCCTTTGCGAGATCCAGCGAAATCGGGTGGCCGGTAAATCTGGAAAAAGCCAAAATACGCTTCAGCGCACCCTCCAATTCTCTCACATTGGATTGGATTTGCTTTGCAACAAAGAAGGCAACATTTTCGTCCAAGGCGATTTTTTCCAATGCCGCCTTTTTAATTAAAATGGCAACGCGCATTTCCAGTTCCGGTGGTTCGATGGCAACGGTTAGACCCCAGCCAAAGCGCGAAACCAGCCGGTCTTCGATTCCTTGCATTTCACGCGGATAAGTGTCGCAGGTAATAATCACCTGTTTATGCGCTTCAGTTAACGCGTTGAAAGCATAAAAGAACTCTTCCTGGGTTCGGCTTTTGCCGGCAAAAAATTGGATGTCGTCGATCAATAATAAATCCAGGGAATGGTAGTAACGCTTGAAGTCATTGAACGACTTGTGCTGATACGCGCGAACCACATCCGAAACATAACGTTCGGCGTGGATATAACTGATTTTTGCATTCCGATTCTGCTCATAAACCAAATTACCGATGGCTTGGATTAAATGTGTTTTGCCAAGACCAACACCGCCGTAAACAAATAAGGGGTTGTAGGCGGTACCTGGATTTTCCGCAACCTGCAAGGCCGCGGCGCGGGCTAATTGATTAGCCTTGCCCGGAACAAAACTAGCGAAGGAGAACAGTGGATTTAAGCCCGAGCTGCTGGGCTTGGAAGCGCCGGGAGTAGCGGCGGCGGCAATCTTTGAAGGGTTTTCGGGATTAACAGACGAAGGCGCGCGGGAACTAGCGCTATTTTCATCCAACTTCAAAACAACGCTGACCGTTTTGCCTAACTGCGATTCGGCTAAGGCCTCGATTTTCTCTAGAAACTTTTCCT
>CAKKQA010000008.1:0-15367 GCA_919901925.1 Omnitrophica bacterium GWA2_41_15
CGCGCCAGATACATTGCCGAATCAGTCGAGTTTTTAGCGCAGAAGATTTTGATCCTGGATAAAAAAGCGAATACTACCGATTCTTTAAATGACATGATGTTTACTTATTTTTCCGGCAGTGAGGCTGACGTGGAAGACAGCGGCGTCCAAGATTGCAGGTGGTTCGCGATTAAAGATCTCGAAGGAAAAAACTTCGGCCGTTTCGCGGTTAAAGTCAGCGACGAGTCAGCTAAGGTCAACATCAACACCGTCGATGCCGGGGTGTTAGGCAGCCTGCTTTCGCAGTTAGGGGTTGATTCTTCCAAGGGCTCATCAATAGTATCTTCAAGGCCGCTTAATACTATAGAGGAGACCGGAAGGTTTTTTACAAAAGATGATTTTAAGAAAATCAAGGATTACATAACAGTTTATTCCGAGGATCTCGAGATCGACCTGCATAAAAAAAGAAGGGTTTATTTAAACAGCGCCTCTTATCAGAATATCAGCGACGGCCTTATGCGCGCGGGAGTTTCCAGCGGCCCGGAAAAGGCCTTAAATTTAAAAGATGCCGGCGACCGCGATGTGGAACAGAGTATTCAGGATATATATGTGTTGGACGTTTTAGGCCCGACATCCGTCATGGAGAGCGGAAGCTGGCAGAAGATCATCGGCTTTTATCAGGCGCCCGCCGGAGGAGCCGCGGGGAAATTCGGCTGGAGCAACCTGCCGATTGAAGACGGCGAATACTATTGTTACCTGTATGGCCCGACGAGATACGACCCTATCGGAGAAGTATATATTGACCCGGCTTCCGGAAGGACCGAGCCTATAAGGTCACCCGGCGACGGGTTAGTCGAAAAAGTAAATGTGTCAAACGGGAGTTTCAGCCTTTATATAAAACCGTTCGCTGACAGCATGTGCAGGTTTGGTTTTGTAAAATTAGTCAGCCTAACGCCTAAAAAAGGAATGACGCGCGGTTTGACTTGCGGCACTGAAGCTGTGGTTATCAATGAGATAATGGTCAAGCCGGCAAAGGATGTGTTTTATAACGGCGCGGAAATAGAGCCCGGCGCTACCCTGACTAAGGACTTCACGGATATTAAACCCGGCGATTATTATTGTCTAGTCAGGGCTGTCAATGAAGGGGGGATGGTCGGAAGCGTAAGTATTCTGGGGAAGATAGCCAAGAACCTTTATGACCACGACTATTTTCCTTTTCCCGTGCATGTTGGCATCGACGGTAAATTAAAAGTCATTATTGTAAATGAGTTTTATAGGAAATCGACTTTTAAGGGCGTGGTCCTGTCTCAAGAACCTGACGCGGAGTTTATCGAGTTGCTGAATATTTCTTCCGACGAGGTAGGCCTAAGCGATTTTTATTTTGATGTTTACGGTTCAAACGGCGAATTAGTCCCGGGCTGGCCGGGGTATATTCCTGAGGGCACAAAGATACAAGGCTTTCAGCATCTTGTTTTTTCTGTGGATAGCGAGAGTTCTACTGTCACTCCTTAGGCCTTGAAAGGAAACGGGATATCTTTCCGGTCAGCCTGGAACGCAAGCTCCATCGGCTTGAAGTTTGAAGGGGACGCGACTATCGGTATGGGCTCTGATATGTTTCCCAACGCAGGCGGCAGGATTGTTTTAAGGACTCCCGGAGGGATGCGGGTGGATGGGGTTGAGTGGGGGGATGGGCAGGGAAAGGATTATGTAAGCCTTGAGCGCGGCGATCCTACCGAAAGAAAAGATTCCAACGGCAATGGCTTATATGATGGCTGGTATAATTCCGAGAGCAAAACAGGGGCGACTCCGGGAGAGGTGAATAATAATTCCGGGATGTACACTTTAGATCCGTCAACAGGCAAGCCGCAGCTGCATACTTTGGGTGAAATTAAAATGTATAACCGGCCGCTCGCCGGATTACAGGAAATGCTGGATTTATCCAGCGGCGCGGCCTGGAAAAAATTTACAGTTGCCGATGCCGCGCGCATGGTTGACAGGTTTGCTTACGAAGCTTTATCATATGATTTAAGCGGCCATTTTCTGCTGGGGGATTTTTCCGAGGAGAATAATAATTTTATTGCTAACGCGATGGGTTCTTCCGGCGAATGGAAATTCACGGAAGTGCCTAAGGGCAGTTATTTTTTATGCGTATTAAGCGATGACTTGGATATTGTCGGTGAAATCGAAGTGGCTTTGAAAATAGGCGACAACGGGGAATATTCGGCTCCTGTGAAGTTATTGTTCCAGCAGTCGGCGGCGTTGTACGCGGAGGTGACTCTTAAGGATAAGACGAATACGCTTTATTTAAAGGTGGTGAATAAGTCAGAGAATAAGTGTTCTCTTAAGAAAATAGTGCTTGAGCCGGTATATTCTGTCAAGGGCAGGTTGAATATAAATACCGCAAGCCCACAGGCGCTAAAAAGTTTCTCGGTCAGCGAAGGATTGGTAAACATGATAAAGGCAAACCGTCCTATAGGAGAAAGGGATGCCCGGATGCTGGGCATAGGCGAATTGTTTGAGGCGGATAATTCTCTTATTTCCACTCATAAATCCTTTTGTCTGAAGAGCGATACTTACGAAATCCTAAGCCGCGGCGAGTTTATGCCCGCGGATAAGACGATGGCTTATCAGATTATCCGCGCGGTCATTGAGCGCGGGGATTGACGAAGCGGCTTGCCGTCATTGCGAGGAGCTCTTGTCGGCTTCAGGCGACGAAGCAATCCCGTATTTAAAACGAGATTGCTTCGTCACAGATATGTCAAGCGAGGGTTCCTCGCAATGACGGCGTGGCGGGATGACTCCATATTGTGTAAGCCTAACATTTTCAGCCTGTTTTGCTTGATGACAACGTTTCTATCCCGCTGTATAAATATAGGAAGGCGCACAAAATATATTGACAAAGTATAGTAAATATGTTGAAATACAATAAATATCGGAGTGAAACTACATAAGTATATGATTTAAAAGAAGTAGCGGCGCGGCTTTCGATTCGTTATTGTGAGTTGTAGGGGCGGCACACTGTGCCGCCCCTACAAAGATTGGCGGCGAAGCAGTCACGTGTTTAGACATTCGTTCTTAAAGCGAGATTGCTTCGTCGCATCGTGTCAGTGAAAGCTCCTCGCAATGACGCTATGGTATGTTCATTTGTTTTGGCCTGCCGATAGGATATTGAAATTAGTCAAGGAGGATTTTTGAACGCTGAAAAAATCAGATTTGAATGATGAACCTATGTTAGGCTAAATATGGCAAATCCGAAAAAAATATTGGCGTTTGATATTGACGAAGGCCAGATAGCCCTTTTGGAGTTAAGCGGAAGGTTAGGTTCTTTGGGCGTAGATTCTGTCCAACTCTTCAGCGCTTTAGACCAAGTCAAGCCCTTTCACGCGAAAGACAGCGTAACGATATTGACTATTCCCGCCCGGGATATTTTTATCCGCAGTTTCAGCTTGCCCGCGAATGACATCTTAAAAGACAAATCTAAACTTTCCTCGTGGCTTGATAAACAAAGCATACCCTTTAAATTAGAAAGCTGTTATTACGATACTTTTGCCCTCGGCGATTACCTGAATTTCATGGCAGTAAAAAAAGAACTGCTCGAACAGCGCCTTGCGCGGGTATCCGCGAGCGCGTTGATGCCGCAGGTAGTAACGGCGTCGTTTTTGGCTATGTATAACGTCTTCGTTTATAACTATCCCGAGGAGCGTGAGGAGTTTTCAGTCATCAATATAAAAAATACGTATACGGAAATACTGCTATTCGAAGCTAAGCGTTTTTGGTTTTACGCCTTGTCCAGCGGAAGCCAGCGGATGGAGGCATCTTTAGAGGATTTTTCCAGCGAGGTTTTAAGGAGCTATGAATCGCATTATCTTCAGAACCCCGCTTTCAGGGCTTCTTTGAAGCGGGTTTACATAACCGGAAGAATTAAAGACGGCCTTTGCGAGTCTCTTTCCCGGGTTTTGAAACGAGATTGTTTTCCTCTGGAGCCGCTAAAAAAAATTTCTTCAAAACCGGCAGTGCTGAAAGAAAAAAACGACGCGCGGGCTATGCTTTCTCTTTCTCTTGGCTGCGGCCTGGGGGTTACTTATCCGAGAAACAATTTTATCAGCGCCAATCTTATCAGGGAAAAGCTGGAAAAAGAAAGGGACGCCTGCCAAAAAGAAAGTTTAAAGAAGTTCGGTTTTATATCATTGGTAGTTTTCGCGGTTTTGTTTGTTTACCTTAACTTAGACGCGGGCATAAGGATTATCCGAGGGAGTTTGTTTATCAAAGATTCGCAGGCAATATTAAAAAGCGTCCTGCCGCAGACAGAGATTTTAAAAAACCGTATAGACGGCTTAAACAAGCTTAATGTTTTGTTAAACGGAAAACTAAAACAGCATAAAATATGGCTTAGCGTGTTCGCGCGCATCGCCGAGAGCAAGCCTTACGATGTGGATTTGTTGGATATCGACGGTAAAAGAGAAACGGATAGTTATGTCGTAAACATTTCCGCCAGGGCAAAATCATACCCCAAGATCAACGATTTTCTGGCAACTTTAAAAAAAGACAAACAGATCAAGAATATAAAAGTGCTTTCGACTACTGATGTGGCAGCCGAGGGGCAGGCGATAGATTTTAAAATGCGGGTCGAAGTGGCGGACCAGGAAAAAAGCGATGGACAGGGACAAGCACTTCTGTAGGGGCGCCATTTATCGCGCCCGCAACAACGCACGGGCAAACGGGCCGGATAAATCCGGCCCCTACGGACGTACCGCGATTGACAATCATAATGTGTGGCAAGTAACAGCCACCCTGTTAACGGGCGCCATTTATCGCGCCCGAAAATGCGAGTCAGCATATCTGTAGGGGCGCCATTTATCGCGCCCGACGATGACGGAATATAAGGTTAAAAGAGAACAAGCATGCAATTAATTCCTAAAAAACAAGTTTATTTAATCCTCGGATATATATGTGTTGCCCTCGGGGTCTTATGGTTTTTTTTGTCGGGCATTACGGCTAAGCAGAACAAGGATTACGAACAGCTCAATAAAGCGCTTAAGGTTCAGGGCCTGAAATTAAATAAAGATACGATAACTAATATGCGCAAGATTGAAGATAAGGCCCTGCTTGATTCGGCGGGCATACTTGAAGTTTTTGATTCCCGTCAGGAAAGGCTGATAAAGAAGGGTTACGATGCCAGTATATTTTTTGTGGAAGAGTTAAAAAATATCACTAGAAGTTTAAACGAGAAGGCAAGCGCTAAACAGGTGCAGGTCAGCGCGTTAGGCTTTAAGGAGGAATTGCCTTCAGAGGCTGACGCGGTTTATCTTTTGAAGCAATTATACTGCCTGCAAAAGGTTATTTTATCCGGCATAGACGCCGGTGTGAATTTTACGGAGATTTCTCCGGGGGCGCTTCCTAAAAAAAGCGAGAATGAGCAATTTATCTTGTTGAATTCCAAGATATCTTTTACCTGTCAGCCTAAGGATTGGGTCGAATTTCTTTCAGGGATAAGCAGTATCAGGCCTTTAATGCTGGTCAGTTCCATGTCTGCCACGAAGACAGAATCCGGTTTAAGCGGTAATATTGTCCTGGAACAGCTTGTGATTGATGATAAGCTGAGATATTCGGGAGATGTTAAGCCTTTTAATCTGGATAGCTATTATCAAATAGAAGGAAATTATCTTGCTGCATTGAGGGCGGCAAATTTGTTTTTTGTCCCGCCTGCCAAAGAGCCATCTAATGTCACAGAAGAAAAGCCCATTGAGTCAGTGCCTGTAAAACCAAGGTTTTATTATCGCGGAAAGGTTATTTCCCGCGGCGCGCCACAAGCGGTTATAGAGGATACGTTGAATCAGGAGACATTATTTTTAGGTAAGGGCGCGAAGATAGCGGGTTATATCATGGAAAATATAACCGACGAAGAAGCAATGCTTAGGAATACCGTTGACGGGCAAGAGCTTATTTTGAAAATGTCCCGCGAAGAAGAACAGGGAGAGAATAAAGAAGAATCCCCTGCGGCGAAATAACCATATAACCGCGTCAGCTCCAGGGGCTGACGCGTGGTTGGCAAAAGGTTACAGGAAAAAGATGAGAAAAATTAAACATATAGGTTTTATCGCGGCGATAGCTGTTGGATTATTCATTGCCGGAAACAGGCATTTGTCTTCGCAGGATGATGCTGCCTTGTCGGAGCTGGCCAAGCAAAGGACAGAAGACGAAAAAAGCGCGAAGGCGAAGGACGCGCTGCAGGAAAAGATAAGCCGTGAACTTGACGCCGCCGCGAAAGAGAATCAAATGCGTAAGAAACAGCGAGCCGAGCTGACGCAGCGCAAAAAGGCCGAAGAAGCGCTTGCGGCAAAGAGGCTTAAAGATAAGCAGGAACTAACTGCCAGAGGAAAAGAACTGATGGCCGAACGCGAAAAAATGCAAGAGGCCCGAGACCGTAAGAAAGCGCAAGAAGAAAAAAAGCTTCTAGACCAAAAAGCTAAGCGGGAATTAGCCGAAGCGCGTAAACAGGCACAGGAAGCCTTAAAAAGCAAAAAGGTTTATGGAAAAGAACTTACCGTGAAAAAGCGCCAGTTAAATTTGCTGAAGAAGGATAAGGAAGAAGCCGAGGATAATTTAAAGGAAGAGGTTAAAAAATTAGATGACCAGCGCAGGGTCCTGGCAAAACAAAAAGCGCGGGAAAAAGAGCTCCAGGTCAGGCGCAGGATAGAGGAGCAGAGAGAATTCCTTAAGCGCAAAAAAGACCAGGACGCGATATTCCAAAAGCATAAAGAGGAAGAGGAGCGCTTAGCCGCCGAACGCAGGACGCAGGAAGAAAATACGGTCCGCAGCCTTCAGGCAAAAAGAAAACAGATCGAGCTGGAGAATAAAGTTTTGTTGGCGGAGAAAGAAAAACAACTCGCGGAAACCCGCAATTCAAAAATCCAGCTGGCAAAAAAAGACCTTCAAGGCGCTAATGATGAGGCATTGAAAAAATTGCAGTCAAACGACGAAAGCCTGCAGAAAAAATTAGACGAGATTGCCAAAAAGCTCAGCGAAAACAAGATACAGGAAGAGCTCGCCGCCCGTCAATTAACTAATTTTGTTGAAGAAAAAGTTTCCGCTGCTAAACGCAAAGAAAAAGAGGATGAAGAGCAAAAAGCGAAAGATGAAAAGAAGGCAATAGTTGTGGCAATGAAGGACGCCCAAGGAAAAGAGCGCGCCGAGGAAGAGACAAAGCTTAAGAGGATAGAGGCGCTTTGGCGTGAAGGCAAGATGTATTACAGCAAAGGCATGTATGACGAGGCGATTGCCAAGTTTAATATGGTTGTTGAGCTTGAAGGCAACCCGCGCATAAGGTATACGCCGCAAGCAAAGGAGCTTATCGAGAAGGCGAAGGATAAAATAGACGATAAAAAACAGACCGATCTGGAAAAGTCCGTGGAAAAATCAGACAAAGAACTGCTTAGGGAAGTCCAGCAGAGCCAGGTCCTTCCTTATGTCGAGCCTCCGAGAGAACTCATCAGCTCCATACAGCCGGCTTTTCTTTTAGAAGTGCCGCCCATAAGGCAAAAGCTGAAGAAAAGTATAACGTTAGATTTTAGCGCGGTGGCGCTAAAGAGTTGTTTTGAGTTTGTATCACAGGAAACAAAAGTAAGCATTGTCGCCTCTAACAAAGTGTTGGAACAGCAATTAAAAGTGACCGCGAATTTTAAGGATATCTCGGCGGAAGAGGTTATAAAATATATAGTAAAAAGTTTAGGCCTGCAGTACCGTATCGATAAAGACGTGGTCTGGGTCGCGCTCCCCGAAGAGATGGCAAACGAGCCGGCGGAGACAAGGGTTTATTACCTTAATAAAGGCGGCGGCCTTTTTACCGAATTTTCTCCTATGGGCGCCGGAAGCACCGAGACTGCCCTCGGAGGAAGCTCCGCCACAATTACGAAAATCAGCACGTTAGAGGATACGATAAAAGAGGCTGTGCCGTGGCCGACGGATTCCAAGCTCTATTACGATAAAAGAATCAACGCTTTGATTGTCCATAATACCCCCACAAACCTGCAGGTATTAGAAGATATGTTGTATAATCTCGACGTGACGCCTTTTCAGATACTTATTGAAGCAAAGTTTATCGAAATTGATGTTTCGGACACATTGGAATTGGGCCTTGACTGGAAGTTTAACACCGAGTTTCCTTTGAAGAAAAAGGGCGGCAATATGGAACAGGGCTTGCTTAAGAATAGCGGCGTGGATTTCAGCTCATTTGCCAGGATGGCCGAAGGAATGAACCTTACCTACGCCGGCTTATTGACTGACCCGCAGTATCAGATAGTCATGCATGCCTTGGCGGAAAACAAAAAGATCAAGACTTTGTCTTCTCCGCGCATCACCACTTTAAACAACCAGCAGGCGACAATTAAGGTTGTCGATGAATGGATCTATCCTACCCGTTATGAATTTCAGGTGGTCCAGACTGATAACGGAAACGGCAACACCACAACCCGTTACCAGAATGTGCCTATGGATTTTATCCGCCGCGATGTCGGCATACTGCTTAAGGTCATTCCTTCAGTCGGCAATGATAGAAAGACAATAAGTTTGTCTCTTATCCCTGAAGTAAGCTCTGCTGTCGCGGATAAGTTTGTTTATTCGGGCGACGTGAAATTGCCGCAGTTTACGTCGAGAAACCTTTCCACCACTATTGTGGTCAATTCCGGAGACACAGTGGTGTTGGGAGGCATGATTAAAGAGACCAGCACTAAGACTCTCACAAAGACTCCGATACTCGGGGATATACCGTTATTAGGGATGATGTTCCGCAAAAAAGTGGATAGTATCGAGCGCAAAAACCTTTTGATATTTGTCACTGCCCGGCTTCTTTCAGCCGACGGGAAAGAGTTGTACTTTGATGATAAGGCGTTGAAGAAGTAGAGAGGCTTTTTATCGTCATAATTCTCTATTTGTCATTGCGAGGAGCTGTAGTTAGGACGAGGCGACGAAGCAATCCCGCTTTTAAGAACGAGTGCCTAAAACGAGATTGCTTCGTCACCGGCGTGCCAAGCGAGGGTTCCTCGCAATGACGAGATTGCGGGTTTCAAAAATACGAGGTGTGCTGTGAAAGATGAACGGGAACTGCAATCATCATTTGAAGAAAACCTTATTAAACAAGGGGTTATTTCCAAGGAGCAGCTTGAAACGGTAAGGCTGGAGCAGAAGCGAAGCAGTATTTCACTCGTCGAGGCCTTGCACCGGCTCAATGTCGTCTCTGAAGATAAGCTCCAGCAATTTTTAGTCAATGAACTGCGCCTGCCATTTTTTTCTCTCAAAGGTTTTACTCCTTCAGAAGAAGCGTTGAGCTGTATTGCTTCTGAATTCGCCTGGAATTATAAAGTCATTCCGCTTACCAAAGAGCAGGATACATTGTCTATCGGCCTGCTTGACCCGCTCAATTTTTCTTTACAAGAACAGCTAAGGTTCCGGACAGGATTATTTGTTAAGGTATACCTTGTCAAGGAAAGCGAGCTGACGGAATTTCTCGGGAGTTTTTATGACCGCCGCACAGAGCCGCGGGGGGCAGAGGGGGGAAAGGAAAAAGATTTCGAGGCCGGCGAGTTTGAGAAGCCGTCGATAATCGAGGCGGTCAATCTTTTGATTGCGCAGGCAGTAAATTCCAAAGCGTCGGATATTCACATCGAGCCGCACGCGGAAAAGGTGAGGGTGCGCATGCGTATCGACGGGGTGTTAAAGGATGTATCCGCGCCGTCTATCAGCTTGTATAAAGCGCTGGTCAGCCGCATAAAAATAATGTCAAACCTTGATATCGCCGAGAAGCGCGTGCCGCAGGACGGACGGCTCCAGGTTCAGGGAGAGGGGCGTGACCTCGACGTGCGCGTTTCGGTCTTGCCGACTATTTACGGAGAAAGCGTGGTCATGCGCCTTTTGAGCCAGGACAAAAAAATCCTTACTTTGGAACAGCTGGGGATGCGCGAAGAAAATTTGGTGATTTTCGAAAAGGCGATTACGCGCACTTCGGGGATGATCCTGGTAACCGGCCCGACGGGAAGCGGTAAATCCACAACTCTTTATGCTACCTTATCGGCGTTAAAGTCAAGCCTGAAAAATATTATCACTATCGAAGACCCTGTCGAGTATCAGCTGGATTTCTGCCGCCAGATCCCGGTAAACCCCAAAGTGAACCTGACATTCGCGGCGGGCCTGCGTTCTATATTGCGCCATGACCCGGATATCATAATGGTCGGGGAAATCCGCGACTTAGAAACAGCGACGATCGCGGTGCAGGCGGCGCTTACCGGCCACCTTGTTTTTTCGACCCTGCACACTAACGACGCGGTTTCGGCGATCACCCGTTTGGTTGATATGGGTATAGAGCCGTTTTTGGTTGCTTCTTGCGTTAACGTTGTCATTGCCCAGCGGCTGGTCCGGTCGTTGTGCCCTAATTGCAAAAAGACAGTTAAAGGAATTTTCGCGAATTCAACCTTTCCGACGGAAGAGATAGAAGTCTGCGAGCCGGTAGGCTGTCAGAATTGTTTGCAGACCGGTTATGCCGGGCGTATCGGCATCTTTGAAATTATGGAAATGACCCCGCAGATCGCGCAGACGACGGTGAAAAAGGCTAACGCTGATGAGATTGCCCAGATTTGTAAAAAAGACGGCATGCGTTTTATGCGCGACGACGCCTGGAACCTGGTGCGCAAGGGGACGACTTCGCCGGAAGAAATATTGCGGGTGTTGGGGATGTAATACACAGATTAGCACAGATACTCATGCCAAACACTATCTAAAAACTGCACAGATAACCACAGATATCGTGCCAGAGACATACACGCAGATGAACACAGACTTTCTTCGTCATTGCGAGGAGCTGTTGTTGGAATGAGGCGACGAAGCAATCTCGCTTTTAGAAACGAGATTGCTTCGTCACAGATATGCCAAGCGATGGTTCCTCGCAAAGACGAACAGGGGTTCTTCGCAATGACGAGTTGTAATGCCGATTAAACAGGGTTACGTTTACATACTGTGTAACAAAGTAAACACGGTGACATATACTGGCGTTACTAATGATTTACAAAGAAGAGTATATGAGCATAAAGAGAAATTACTTGAAGGTTTTACTAGAAAGTATCATATCGATAAATTAGTTTATTATGAAGTGTTTGATGGTATAGAGGACGCCATATATCGAGAAAAACAAATAAAAGGCGGCTCTCGAGAGAAAAAGTTAAATTTGATTAGGCGTAAGAATCCGGAGTTTAGGGATTTGTATGAGGCGTTGTGATATTAAAAACGAGATTGCTTCGTCGCAGGTATGCCAAGTGAGGGCTTCTTGCAATGACGAGGAGAGCTTGTGTTGTTTTTAGATAATATGAAGATCGAGTATCTGTGCTCATCTGTGTCTAAGAAAGCTTTTACTCTCACCGAAGTCATGGTCGCCGTAAGTATCTTTGTGACGATTATGGCTTTTGTGCTGGTGACGATAACTAATACTTTTCGTTCGACGAGCGGGGCGCAGAGCACATCCCGCCTTCAGCAGGAAATGCGTTTCGTGTTTTTTAAGATGGGCAAGGAAATTAATTCTATCGTCACTACCGAATCGCCGAAGGTTTCATTGAAGGGCACGGAAAATGAGTTTTTTTTTGCTTATGCTAAGGCTGACGCGGTGGCCGAGGCAGGGTATGTGTATAATCCGGACGATAAAACCGTTAACAGTTTTTCCGAGGAATATACGGATTACAATTTTACCACTTTTCAGGATAAGAAAACCTTGCTGCGCGACGTAGAAGAATGGCATTTCAATTATTCCGATGGAACGCAATGGTATCCGGCTTGGGATAAAACAGATTCACTGCCTAAGGCGGTGAAGGTGAGTTTTAAAATCGGCACTGACAAAGAATTGCGCGAAGTGACGATGAATATCCCGGTGAGCAGGTAGTTAAGGGTTAAGTGATAAGGGTTAAGCGGAGTGGAGCGGATTTCCTTGCAGGAGTGTTATAGCGCGTCATTGCGAGGAGCTGTTGTCGGGGAGCGGCGACGAAGCAATCGCGTACTTTTCCGCCTTCGTTTTTACTATCTGCGGAATTCCGCCAATATGTAAAGCCATAGAACGGGAAAAAACGAGATTGCTTCGTCACAGACGAGCCAAGAGAGGGTTCCTCGCAATGACGGGAAGCCGCGAGACAAGCGCGAAATAATATGAGACAAAAAATAATTGCTTTAATTTCTTTATTCTTCTTAATCATTGGGCAGGCTAACGTTTTTGCGACGCAGGCCTCCGGCACTATCTATAATATGGATGTTATGAACGCCGGCACTATGAACGGCGGCGGAACTTTCAGCTCCAATAATTTCACAATTCCATTATTTAACTTAGGCGATGTCTTTGGTGTCCCCAGTAACTTTGCCAGCACTATAGACGGCACAACTTCTGACGCGCTTGTCGGCCAGCTTGCTTTGATTACCGCTGAAGGCAGGGGGGGTGAAAACAAACTTATTGATGAATTGAAAGCAAGGACAGATGTGTTAGGCGAGTTCATCGCGCAAAAAACATGGACTAAAGATGATGACCCGTATTTTTACTGGCAGGTGGTTGCTGTTCCCACAAGTTTAGTGGCGGGGTTTAGCTGGTCTATGGACAAACAGCCGGATTTTATTATTAATTTAAGAGATCAGTCTTATCAGTTTTCTCAACATAGCCTATCAAGCGGCAAGCATACTTTTTACGTTTTACCTTTCACAACAGAAGAGCTTTGGGATAATGCCAGCCAGCTTTCATTCGAAATTTGGGTTGATACAGAGGTGCCGAAAATCGGCAGTATCACTCCTACCCCGAAGGCTACCTTAGCCGAAAAGTCCGCCAGGATTACCTGCGAACTGGATGATACAGATTCCGGCATTGACCCTGCCTCGATTACGCTTACATTGAACAATAATCCGGTGCCTTGCGAATTTTTAGCTGAAAAAAAAGTCTTGCAATCGCAACAAGATATGATATTATTGGAAGGAATAAATACTGTTTTTTTAAGGGCTTGCGATAATGTAGGTAATTGCCTGACAAAGGGTTGGGAATTTTTGGTGGATACGTCATCTCCCGAGGGGCGTATCCTGATAAATAACGGAGACCAGATTACAACTTCCGCGTATGTCAATGTAAATATTATTGCCACGGATGTTATTTCTGGAATAAAATATATTTATCTATCTAACGACGGAGTGTTCGATACCGAATTAAAAACACCTTTTAATTACAGCCCGCAAATAACCGGTTGGCTTTTGGCTGATCCGGATGTTGACGGAAAGAAAACAGTTTACGCTATGTTTGAAGATAATTTAGGTAACCGTTCTAAAACCTTCACAGCAGAAATCAACTTAAAACTCCGCACACCCGATACGCGTATTATTTCCGGCCCACCTCCCGCGACAGAAGGCACAGATGCTAAATTTACTTTTGAAGCTTCAAAGCCCGGATGCTCATTTAGTTATAAATTAGATAATCAAGGATGGTCTCCTTGGACAGATTTACAAGAAGCATCTTTTTCCGGATTAGCGCTGGGCAATCATCATTTTTATGTCAAGAGTGGTTATGACACCAATGGCGATGGAAGCATTACTCTTGACGAAGAAGATCCCACTCCTGCGTCCTGGGTCTGGACAGTAGGAAAGGCCGAAGAAATCGAAAGGTTGCGCCGCACACTCTTCTGGCGCAGATAGTATAACCTTAATCAGCTCCAGGGGCTGACCGCGGTCAGCCCCTGGAGCTGATTAGAGCGGTGGCTGGCAGTTGGGAAAATAGGAGGTTTAATGTTTACATTCTTTGTAAACATTTTACGAAGCCCGAAAAATTTCCTTTCTAGTAAATCTTCTCAAAAAAATATAAATACAGGGGTAACATTAACAAAAACTTTTTTAATTTCTTTATCATCAATTATTTTATTTTGTAATATTGCCTCCGCGGAAATTCCTCAACAAGCATTTTTTCAAGCAAAGCTTACCAAAAAAGATAAGACAGCGATTACAGGTTCACACACAGTTACTTTCCGCCTTTATACCGTATCCAGCGGCGGGACAAGCCTCTGGTCAGAAAGCCAGACTTTAACCGCGGATACCACAGGGATCATTAACGCGTATTTAGGCTCGGCTACCGCGTTTCCTTCCAGCCTCGATTTTAACAGCGCTTATTATTTATCGATCGAAGTCGACTCCGACGGAGAAATGACCCCGCGCTTGCAGATTGTCCCTTCGGTTGCCGCTTTGAATTCCGACCGTTTTGACGGATTAAACTCCACGCAATTTCTACGCTCCGATGTCGCCGCCACAATGAGCGGCGCGTTTACCGTAAGCAATTATTTAACTCAAACTTACACCGGCACAATCGCTAACGCGGCAACTGTAAATTATAATCCCGCATCCGGCGCTTATAACGCGATGGATGTGACCTACGGCTCCGCCGGCGGCACAGGCACTGCTTTGAAAATTACCCAAAGCGGCACAGGCGATATTTTACAGTTATCATATGGTTCAACTCCTAAAGTAACCGTAAAATATGGCGGCAACGTCGGCATCGGCACCACCGCGCCTGTTTATAAATTGCACACTGCAGGCACCGGATATTTTAGCGATGATTTACAAGTCGGCTCCGGGACAATGACGAATACTTCAAGTTCCGCTGACCTTTATGTTGCCGGTAACATAGAAACAGCCGGGACATTTTACGGCAATATATCTTCTTCAGGCTCCAGCACTTTTTCCACCCTCACTGTAACCGGCAACACTTATGTCGCGACTGTCACCGGAAACTTAGGGGTGGGCACGACTAATCCTGCGTCTCTCCTTGATGTCGCCGGCACAGCGCATTTACGCGGCGCTTCTGGCGCAACAGGTTTATTTGTTTCTTCAGGCTCTAATGTTGGCATCGGCACAACCGCCCCTACAAGTTTCCACCTTCAGGTTACCGGCAACATCGGCCCGGGCACAGGCTCAACATATAACTTAGGCTCTAGCTCCGCGACTTGGGCAAATATTTACGCGGATAGTATCAGCGGTAATGTCACGCCCACTGGTTTTGTTGCTGGCGGCGTTACTTTCGGAGGAAGCGGCGGGCTGTTAAGCCAGAGTTCGGGTAAGCTTTACTGGAACAATACAAGTTCGCGTTTGGGTATTGGCACAAGCGCTCCCGCAGAGGCCTTAGAAGTTACCGGCACAGCGCACTTACGCGGCGGCGCGGGCCTGACCGGTATATATATAGGAAGCGACAGCAATGTCGGCATCGGCACCAGCTCGCCCGGCGCCTATAAGCTCTATGTTGCCGGAGACACATATTTAGGAGGGCTGGCGATTATATCAGGCTCATTCACCTTTGGCGGCGACTTGAATATGCAGAACAACCTGATCACTAATATAGGAAACG
>CAKKQA010000008.1:15467-18832 GCA_919901925.1 Omnitrophica bacterium GWA2_41_15
GAGCTGCCAGTTACGTGACCCGCTGGTCAGACGCCAATACAATAAGCACCGGCGTGTTATATGATGACGCCACCAACGTCGGCATCGGCACCACCGCTCCCGGCGCAAAGCTGGATGTTTCCGGCGCTATCCGCACCAATAACCAGCTTATTTCAACATTAGCTATCGGCACCGCGCCTTTAGCAGTTACCTCGACGACAGTTGTTACTAACCTTAACGCCGACCTTTTAGACGGCGAGCAAGGCGCTTATTACCTGCCGGCAACCAGTGTCTCCGGCGTTACAAATTACATCTCCAAGTTTACTTCTGCCAATGTTTTGGGCAGTTCTTCGGTGTATGACAACGGCAATGTCGGCATCGGCACGACTAATCCAGCTTTGGCTAAAGTAACGGTTATGGGGAAACTCACAGTTGCAGATGACACCACGGTTACCGATGTCTCTGACGGCACCATATATTTAGGCAGGTCGTCGCAAGCAGACTCTGAACATGCGCCTGTGAATAATTCCGAATATTTGATGTGGGACGACGACTATCTGCATGGTTCTAAGACTGGATGGTTTTATTTTTCAGGCCCTATATCGGTTACCAGCTTAAATGTGCGCAATCCTTCATCTATTACTTTTGGCACGGATACGCCGCAGACTGTCAGTTACAGCGCCACCGGCGGCACCTCCGGCACCGGCGCGTTTAGCTTCTCCAAAGAAATCATAACCACAGCCTCCAGCCCCGCTTACATTACTTTCGCTAAGACCGGCGGCGATACGCTTTACTCTTTAGCATTTGATTCTGATGTTTCGCCGCAGACGTTACAGTTGTTAAAGAAAGTCGCGGTTGGCGGGAATATGGCTATAGGCGTTACCTCGCCATTGTTCCAGTTTGATACCGCGGGCAGTTTCAGCGTGTTTGACTCATTAGGCAATAAAAAGACGATTATCTCAAGCGGAACAAGTTGGAAAGCCAATCCGCGTAATTTAGTCAAGAATGGCAGTTTTGAATCAACGAAGCCCGGCGCGTGGAATTTGTGGGTAGGGACAACAGGCTCCACGCAAACAGGCACAAGGATCAGTATTACCTCTGATCTGACGAATGCGACCGCGAAATTCGGCAATAATTATTTACAGGTTAAAGACGATAGCGCTACTGATCTTATTGCCGCCTCTTATAATATATACTCTTTTGGTTCGGATACATCTATGGGCAGGGTAGGAGAGGCTGACCGCCTAAGGGGCCAGCAGGTTACAGTTTCCGCTTGGGTACGGCCGGAGACAGCTGGCACCAGCAGGAAGGCTTCTTTAGGTTATTCTTTTCTTTCCACTGAAACTACTCCCCGCAGTGCAAAGGAATTCAGCCTTACGGATAATTCAACAGAATGGCAGAATATTATCTGGACTCTCCCGGAAACAGTCCCTGCTACCGGCACCCTGATGATACGGCTTTACCTTATTCCTACGGGGGTAAACAACCCTGACGCAAACGGTTTAAGCCAGTCAACGCCAGCTGTCCTTGGCAGTGCTATTTCAAGCATTTATTATTATTTTGATGGCATTACATTGGTGGAAGGCCCGTTAGCTGTTGACTTTGGGCCTTCGTCTATCACTGATACAGGGGATCAGACTATTTATGGGAGCTTGGCTATAGGAGCAAATTATGACCCCTATAGCGCTAACGGTTCTGATTATTACACCGCGCCCCGCTTGACTTTCGGCGAGCCGGATAGTTACTATGGCTATGGCTATGGCTGGGGCGGCGGGTCAGGAGAGATAAGGTTTATGAAGTGGGGCGGTTCCAGCGCAGGCAGGTTTATGTTTAACAAGAGTATCTACATAATGTCAGGCGATGCTTCAGATTACGGCGCTGGTATTCAGATTGGTAATCCAACAGGCGGTGATAGTTCAATACTTGCTATTAAGAAGAATGATTTATACGTTTCGGGGATGATTCAGGTTGACGGAATCAGGTCAGGCACGCCGGTAGATTCTATATTTAATTTCGGAAACGTCGGTATAGGCACCTCAAACCCGACAGCCAAGCTTGAAGTAGCCGGACAGATTAAAATTACCGGCGGCACCCCCGGGTTATATAAAATCCTGACCTCTGATTCTAACGGTTTAGCTTCTTGGGGAGATATCGGCAGTACGGGGGGGGTAAGTGGTTCCGGCACGGCAAACTATATACCAAAATGGTCAGGCAGTAGTTCGCTTGCAAATTCTGCTGTTTTTGATAATAGCAATATTGGTATTGGCACCACTGCCCCATCTGCAAAACTAGAAGTTACAGGGGCTATCAAGGGTTCTAGCGGCTTGACTATAACCAGCGGCACAATATCTTTGCCTGCTAACCAAATTGACAATACAGAACTCGCGTATTCATCGCTTACTGTTACCGCCGGAAGCGGCTTAACCGGCGGCGGGGCGATTTCGCTGGGGAGCTCCGGGACATTAAATGTGGCAACGGATTCCACATTATCGCTTTCAGCGGATTCTGTGGGCATTAACCTTGCCAATGCCAATACCTGGACCGGCGCGCAGACTCTTGACGGCGGCGCGGGCTTTCCGGGTTCGGGTATTTGGGCATCTTCCGGAAACGTCGGTATTGCTACTACCGCGCCCACTTATAAACTGGATGTTAACGGCGATGCTAGAATCAGCGGCATCATTATAGTCGGCGGAGGCGTGTCAAATATCGCTAACCTTACTGTTACCGGCAATACCTATCTTGCCACTACTTCGGGCAACACCGGCATTGGGACCATAACCCCGGTTCAAAAATTAGATGTTAACGGTTCAGTCAACATTGCTTCCGGTCAGAAGTATAAAATAGCCGGGACAAACTTAGCAGCTTTAGACGTTGGCGCAGAACCGGCAATCAGCTCCGGGACTAACTCGCAGTATTGGAGAGGGGACAAGACTTGGCAGACGCTGGATAAAGCGGCAGTAGGCTTAGGCAGTGTCGAGAACACAGCGTTATCAACGTGGATAGGCTCAACGAATATAACGACCTTAGGGACAATAACCACCGGGATATGGAATGCGGGTGCGCTTACATCAAGCGGCGCGCTGACCATAAACGGTACAGGCGTAAGCGCGATAGTAGGCAACCTCGGCATCGGGACGACTGCGCCAACCGTGAAACTCGACGTCAGCGGCACCGCGAATATGACCACGCTTTCTATCGGCGGGACAGCGGTAACAGCGGCGGCGGCGGAATTAAATTATGTCAGCGGAGTAACTTCAGGGATACAGGCGCAGATAAATACGAAAGCGCCTAGTGCTAGTCCCACATTCACAGGCAATGTGCTAATGCCCGGGACAGGGATATGGAACACATCAGGCAACATAGGAATAGGGACAACATCACCCGGC
>CAKKQA010000009.1 GCA_919901925.1 Omnitrophica bacterium GWA2_41_15
TGACCGGAAAGCCGTTTGCCAAATATTGGATACATCACGGCCTCCTGACTATTAATGGCCAGAAGATGGCAAAGTCACTGGGGAATTTCGTAACTATAAAAGAGTTAGTTAAAAAGTATCCGCCTGGTGTGTTGAAACTTTTCTTTCTTCAGACGCATTATTCTCAGCCTGTTGATTTTACATGGGAGCGGCTTGAAGAAAAAAGGAGGGCTTTAGAAAGAATAATCAACTTCCTGAAGATACTTAAGCGCAGAGAAAAAGGCGAGGGGCTTATTGTTTATACAGATTTAAAAAAGAATATCTCTGCAAGTGAGCTTTCTAAAGAAATTGAAGAATGCAGGGAAAACTTTACTAAGGCAATGGACGATGATTTTAATACTCCTAATGCCGTCGCAGTTTTATTTGAAATAGCACATCTTTGCAATAAGATATCTGGCGATATAAGTTTTGCCAAAGAATATCTGCCTGCATTAGAGAGCGCTAAGCAAATGATTTTTGAATTCGCGGGTATCTTTGGGCTGTCTTTCAAGAATATAGAGGAAGAAAAGTCGGATACTTGGGTTACTGTTGCTATATCTATGCGGGAAGGATTTAAAAAAGAAAAGAAATACAAAGAAGCGGATGAGATTAGAAAGCAGTTGGAAGAAAAAGAAATTATTTTAGAAGATAACAAGGACGGCTCGACAACCTGGCGAAGAAAGTTATGAAGGGTAAATTTATAACCTTTGAAGGTTTTGAAGGCAGTGGAAAATCAACACAGATAAGGCTGTTCGCCCAATATTTAAAAAAGCAAAGGCTTCCAGTTTTACTTTTGCGAGAGCCTGGCTCTACGGGTATAAGCGAGAGAATCAGAAAAATACTTTTAGATAAAAAAAACAAGGCCCTTTCTCAGGACGCGGAGATGTTGCTTTATCTTGCCGCCCGCTCCCAGCTTGTGCAAGAAAAAATAATTCCGGCATTGAAAAAGGGAAAAGTTATTCTTTGCGACCGTTTTCATGACGCCACCGTTGCTTATCAAGGATATGGGCTTGGATTAGACAAGAAACTGATAAATTCTATCGGAAATTTTGTTATGGCAGGAATAAAGCCGGACTTAACCATTCTTTTTGATATAGATGTGGAAGAAGGTTTAAAAAGGGCAGGGAGAAATAAAGACAGGATTGAACAGCGTCCGTTGGGTTATCATAGGCGGGTGAGGCAGGGATATTTAGGGATAGCCAAAAAAGAGCCCGGCAGGGTTAAGGTCATTAAGGTGGACGCGGATATTGAGACAGTTCAGCAGAGGGTAAGAGAATTAGCCATATGTCTTTTTCGCAAGTGATCGGCCATGAAGTGCCGGTAAAAATTCTTAAGAGTATTTTAAAAGAAAACCGCCTGGGCGTAAGTTTCCTTTTTTACGGCCCGTCAGGAGTGGGGAAGGCGTTTGCCGCCCGCCAGTTCGCCAAGGCAATGAATTGCCAGAATCAAGACGGTGAATCCTGCGATGATTGTCATTCATGCAAAAAAATAGACAAGACTGAATTTCCTGACCTGCATTGGCTTGACATTACGGAAGGGCAAGAGAATATAAAGATTGAGCAAATCCGCTCAATGCGGCAAGAAATGAATTTAAGGCCTTTCCAGGCGGCTCATAAAGTTTTTATAATCAATGATTGCCATAACATGAAGCTTGAAGCGGCTAACTGTTTGTTGAAGGTGCTTGAAGAGCCGGCTTCGGACGCGATAGTGATTTTGATCACTTCAAAGTTGAACTTGCTTTTACCGACGATAGTATCCCGTTGCCAGAAGATCAAATTTAGTTCTCTTTGCCGTAATCACGCGCAGGAAATCCTGGAGGGCTCTTATAAGTTAAGTAAGGATTACAGCCGGTATTTGGCATATTACCTTGACGGAAGGCTCGGCGAGGCAATAACTTTAAGCAAGCAGAACTTGTTGGAGCAAAGGGATAATATTTTAAATAAATTTTTGTATAATTTTGACAGCCTTTACCTTGCCGGAGTTTTTGAGGATAAAGATGAGGCAAGGAAGTCTTTAGCTATCCTGGCCGCCTGGTTTAGGGATATGATGTTCTCTAAGTTTGAAATCAATAAAGAGTGTTTTATCAACCGTGATAGGGCGCAGGATGTTATCAGGGAATCCGGAAGGTATTCCGAAGATGAGTTGATGGATGTCTTGGGCAGCCTGTCTAAAAGCCTGGAATACCTCAAGAAGAATATCAACACTAAATTATTAATCGAGGAGCTTCGTTTGAAAATATGGAAAAACTAGTTCAGGTAAAATTAAGGGAATCGGGCCAGGTTTTGTTGTACAAGGCTTTAGGCGTACAGGCGAAATCAGGCGTTTATGTCATTGTCGAGATGGACAGGGGCCTGGATTACGGCCATGTTATATCGGATACGGATGGCATAACGCCGGACGCAAACAGCGATGAGGCGAGCGCCCATAAGCCTAATGATGATAAAACGCAAGAAGAGCCGATCAGAAAGATCATTCGTTTGTGCGGCCCCCACGATTTAAAACAAATAGATGATAATAAAATCAAAGCTAAAGAGGCATATGTCAACTGTAATAAAAAGATACAGGAATATAAACTGGATATGAAGCTGGTTGGCAGTGAATATTCTTTCGACCGCAGTAAAATAATTTTTTATTTTACCGCCGAAGGAAGAGTGGATTTCCGTGATTTGGTAAAGGAATTGGCAAAGGTATTTAAGGCTCGTATAGAGCTTAGGCAAATAGGCGTGCGTGATGAAGCGAGGTTATTCGGCGGCTTCGGTTCCTGCGGCAGGCAGCTTTGCTGCAATAAATTCCTGAAAGATTTCGAGCCGGTAATGATTAAGATGGCAAAAGAGCAAGGCCTGCCGTTAAACCCGCCAAAGATCTCCGGCCTGTGCGGAAGGCTTATGTGCTGCCTTGCTTATGAATATCCGACGTATAAAGAGTTATCCAAAGGCCTGCCAAAGGAAGGCGAATGCGTCTGCACCAAAGAAGGCAAGGCAAAAGTTGTAAGTACGAATGTGCTTAAGCGCTGCTGCCAGGTTGAATATGAAGACGGCAGGCGGATCACCGTCGAGTATAAACAGGAAACTAAATAAAAACATGGCTAAATTTTACATAACCACCCCGATTTACTACATAAACGCTCCTCCTCATATAGGCCATTCCTATACGAATATAGCCGCGGATACTATCGCGCGTTTCAAAAGGACTGCCGGCGACGATGTGTATTTCCTGACCGGAACCGATGAACACGGGCAAAAGATAGCAAAGTCAGCGAAAGAGGCGGGTTTAAGCGAACAGGAATTTAGCGATAGGATGGCTTCTAAATTCATTGAGTTATGGAAGGCGTTGGATGTATCTTACGACGATTTTATCCGGACTACTGAACCCCGGCATATAAAAGCTGTCCAACATGCTTTGAATATTATGCGCGATAACGGCGACATTTACCTGGGTAAATACGAAGGCTGGTATTGTACGCCCTGCGAGTCTTTTTTCATGGAAGGCGAAGGCGATAATAATCTATGCCCGGATTGCAAACGCCCTCTTGAGAGGATCAGCGAAGAAAATTATTTTCTTAAATTATCCAAATACCAGGATTGGCTTATTGAGCATATTAAAGCAAACCCGGATTTTATCAAGCCAGTTTCCCGCTATAACGAAGTATTGAGTTTTCTGGTCAACAATAAGCTCGGTGATTTGTGCGTTTCCCGCCCGCGCTCGCGGCTTTCCTGGGGCATAGATATACCTTTCAGTAAAGAGCATGTTGCTTATGTCTGGTTTGATGCCCTCATAAATTACATTAGCGCGATCGGTTACGCCAGTGACGAGGCAAAATTCAATAAGTATTGGCCGGCGGATATACAGCTTATCGGTAAGGACATAATAAGGCATCACGCGGTTTACTGGCCGATAATGTTAAAGTCTTTGGGATTGAAACTTCCTAAAACAATCTTTGCCCATGGTTGGTGGATGATTAATCAGGCTAAGATGTCTAAATCCCGCGGCAACGCGGTTAATCCTTTGGATATGGCCAATACATATGGGTTGGATGTTTACAGGTATTTTCTTCTTCGTGACGTGCCATTCGGGCTCGACGGTAATTTCTCGGACGAGGCGATTATAAAACGTTATAATAGCGACCTGGCAAATGACCTTGGTAACCTTGTCCACCGCACCGCGACGATGATAGAAAAATATTACGCCGGAAAAGTGCCGGCCGAAAGGCGCCTTCCCGAGAGCCCTTTAAATACAGAAATAGAAAAACTCAACACAGAGGTTGATGCTTCGATATCTCAGGCGGATTTCAGTTTAGCTTTAGAAAAAATTTGGGTAATAATAAACCAGGCAAATAAGTTTATCGAGGACACCAAGCCTTGGAACCTCGTGAAAGAAAAAAAGCGCGAGGAACTAGAATGTTTTATTTTGCTTTTAGTTAAGGTGATAAGGACGGTAGCTTTATCTTTATCGGCTGTCATGCCGCAGGCCGCTGGTAAAATCAGCAGCCAATTTGACGCGGATGTTATTCAAAAGGGTACGCCGCTTTTTCCGAGGATTATCTCTTAAACGATTAAATCAAATGTTAGAAATGGGAATACCTATTCGCACACGAAAATTTTTGCCGTCGGCTACGGTTTGCGGCTCATTGCGCTCTCACGACATCCGTTCTACTTAAGTAAGCTCGCTTCATTCGCCGCAAATCCTTGCCGACTTTTGGCAAAAATTTTCTAATTGTGTGCGAATAGGTATTCCCATTTCCTTTATGAGGCAAAGGTATGTTTATCGACACACACGCACATTTAGATTTTCCGGATTTTAAGCAGGACATGGATGATGTAATCCATAGGGCTAAAGACGCGGATATTGGATATATTATAAATGTCGCCTCTAGCTTCGCAGGATGCCAGGCATCGTTAGCGCTGGCAGAGCGTTATGAGATGCTTTACACGTCTATAGGCATCCATCCGCATGATGTCCGGGAAATAAACGAAGAAAATTTTAAACAGCTTAAAAGTTGGTTAGGAGAAAAGAAGGTTGTCGCCATCGGCGAAGTAGGGTTGGATTTTTACCGGAATTTGTCTCCTCAAGAAACACAAAAAGAATATTTTACCAAATTTATCGATTTAAGCGTTTCTTCAGGGCTGCCTTTGATTATCCATAGCCGCCAGGCAGATAGTGAGACTTTAGAAATACTCAAAAACACGGCCGCGAAATTAAGCGGGGTTGTCCATTGCTTTTCCGGCAGTAAGGAATTCCTTGATAGCTGCCTTGATTTGGGGCTTTACATTTCTTTTACCTGCAACATAACTTATAAAAAAGCAGAAAGCTTGAGGGAGTTGGCGGCGCAAGTGCCGCTGGAGCGTTTATTGCTTGAAACAGACTGCCCATTTTTGCCGCCTGAAGGCTTAAGAGGCAAAAGGAATGAGCCGATAAACGTAATAGTGTTAGCCGAGTTATTGGCAAAAATAAGAAACTCCAGCGTTGAGTCTATAGCCGCCGCTACCACAGCCAACGCCAAGCGGCTATTTAAACTCTAAACCAAACTGACCCCCGGGGTTCGCAAGATTGCGGACCCCTGGGGTCAGTTGAGGGATTGAATGAAATCACAGGTTTCTATCGTAAAGTGCGCTACTTACCAGCAGGAAGCGCTTTATTTGAAGGTTAAAGAAGCTGTTGACCTTATCGGCGGGATAACGGCTTTTATCCGGCCAAATTCAAAAGTCCTGGTTAAGCCTAATTTGCTTATTCCTGTTAGCCCGGACAATAATATTACTACACATCCTGAATTTGTAAGAGCGGCCATACGTCTGTTAAAGGAAATAAATTGCAGAGTCTATATAGGAGACGGGCCGAGTGTTTTTGGCGGCCATTCGCAGGAAACTTCCGGAGTTTATGAGGCAACAGGGATGAAGGAAGTTGCCGAACAAACAGGCGTTGAACTTGTGGCTTTTGATAAAAGTTTCTTCCCTGAGCGGAAAAATCCTTCAAGCGCTGTTTTTCCTTTGACCACTCAGGTTAAAGAATGCGATTTTATAATTAACCTGCCTAAATTAAAGACCCATGAATTAATGGTTTTGACAGCCGCGGTTAAAAATCTTTTCGGGCTTATACCCGGGACATTTAAGATGGAATTGCATAAAAACTTTTTTGAACCGGAAAAGTTCGCTGATATGCTTCTGGATATTTATCTGGCAGCCAGCCCTGCTTTAACTATTATCGACGCTATAAGCGGCATTGAAGGCAATGGCCCTGCCACAAGCGGCGTAAAAAGGGATTTTGGCCTGATCCTTGCCGGGAAAGACGCGGTGAGCATGGATTGTGTTTTGGCAGATTTAATTAAGGTTGATCCGGAAATAATCTTTACTAACAAGCAGGCAAGAATAAGAAATATAGGAAATACGGATTTGCGTAATATTGAAATCAAGGGCGAGGAAATCACTGGATGCCGTATCGATAATTTCAAGCTTCCGGAAGCTTCCATGGCACAGCTTATAAAAAATAAACTGCCGAAGCCTGTGTTAAATATTTTAAAGAGCCTGCTTTATTTACGGCCAAGGATTGATTCGGATATATGCCGGCTATGTGAATCTTGCATAAAGAATTGCCCGCAAAAAACCATCTTTAAGAAAAAAGGAAAGATAGTTATTGATTATTCTAATTGTATATCCTGTTTTTGCTGCCGCGAAGTCTGCCCGGACGCGGCAGTGAAAATGGAAAAAGGGTTATTAACCAAAATTTTAGGGATGTAATGTAGGGGCAACCCTTGTGGTTGCCCTCAAGATGGCGGGCACAAGGCCCGCCCCTACATATTAGAAAAAGATATGCCTGTTTCCACAATTAATTGGATAAACGGAAAAGTCAGGATAATTGACCAGACCAAACTGCCCTTAAAGCTCGAATATCTTGATTGCGATACAGTTGTTAAACTATGGAGCGCCATCAAAACTCTTAAAGTAAGAGGCGCGCCGGCTATCGGTATTGCCGGGGCAATGGGGGTTGCGTTAGGGGCAAATAATATTACGGTAAGGGATGAAGTTATATTCAGGAAAAAAGTTGATGAAGTTATCCGCTACTTGGCTTCGAGCCGGCCCACAGCTGTAAACCTTTTTTGGGCCTTAAAAAGAATGTCCGGCAGGCTTGATGCTTCGCAAGGATGTAAAGTAAATGAATTAAAAAAGATCCTTCTTCGTGAAGCGTTGGATATTTTTGAAGAAGATAAACAGATTTGCCGCAAGATGGCTGATTTCGGCGCGAGCCTTATTAATGATAATGACGCCTGCCTGACTATTTGTAACGCCGGAGCTTTAGCTACAGCGGATTACGGAACAGCCTTAGGCGTGTTTTACCGGGCGAAAGAGCTGGGTAAGAAATTCAAGGTTTTCGCCTGCGAGACCCGGCCGCTTTTACAGGGCGCGCGGCTTACTCTGTGGGAATTAAAGCAAAACGGCATCGATGTTACCATGATTGCCGACAATACCGCGGCATTCCTTATGTCGCAGGGAAGAATCAATAATGTCTTTGTCGGAGCCGATAGGATCGCCGCCAACGGCGACGCGGCAAACAAAATCGGGACCTGTAATTTAGCGATAGTCAGCCGTTATCATAATGTGCCTTTTCATGTTGTCGCGCCTTTTTCCACTTTTGATTTAAACATAGAAACAGGAAAAGACATCCCGATTGAGCATCGCCATAAAAACGAAGTTATCCAATTGCACGGCGTGCCTGTGGCGCCTGCGCGAGTCAATGTTTACAATCCGGCTTTTGATGTAACACCGCAAGAGCTAATCAGCGCCTTTATTACAGAGAAAGGAATAATCCATCCCCCATTTAGGCCAAACTTTAATATTGAAATGAGTTAAAGGAAAGTTCAGTATGTTCCATTTTGGAACATACTGCTACGGCTTGTTTGAAATAAGGCAAAAAACAGTATGTGCAAAAAATGCACATTGCTTTTTCTGTGAGGTTGATCCAATAGAAATAATTAATGCGTAACTCTTTTATTTTTATGAGGTTAGTGAGTTCTGACGCCGTTTTGGACACCCTCTGACGCAACATCCGCCAAAACCTTTTTTTCGCTTTTATCTATAACGCCTTGGGCGTCCCTATTGCTGCCGGTATGCTTTATCCATTTTTAGGGTTACTTTTGAATGCTATGATCGCTGGCGCGGCAATGAGTTTCAGTTCGGTATCAGTAATCGGGAATTCGCTTAGATTGCGCGGTATAAAATTATAAGGATGATGATATGAATATAAAGATATTTATCCGTACGTTCGGCTGGCCGATGGTTTCGTTCCCACAGGACTATCCTACCTTTTCTTCAAGAAATATATCAAGACA
>CAKKQA010000010.1 GCA_919901925.1 Omnitrophica bacterium GWA2_41_15
ATCTTATCTCGTCGAGAAATATGTTTGTTTAACTCTTTGATTTGACCCAGTCTGCTGGGGTTTAAAATAGCTGATAACATCCAACCCCAGGGGTTTCAAAACAATATGACAGAACAAGAGGCATTGGTCGCTTTAAACATGATTCCCGACGTAGGCAGCCTGCGGCTGAAGAATTTACTTGAGGCCTTTGGCAGTGCCCCGAGAATATTTTTAAATTCGCCGGAAAAGTTGAAACAGGTTGAAAAGATAGGCTCAAAGATCGCCAATGCTATTAACACATTTCCTTTTGAAAATTTAAAGAAAGAATTAGAATTAGCCAAGAAGCTAAAGGTAAGGATATTAACTGTTAACGACGATAATTATCCGCAAAACCTTAAAAACATATTCGACCCGCCGATATGCCTTTATGTAAAAGGCGATATTCTGCCGCAGGATGAAATATCTCTGGGTATAGTGGGTTCGCGCCGGGCTTCTTTTTACGGCTTACAAGTCGCCGAAAAATTCGCTTATTCATTGGCGCAGTTAAAATTTACCATAGTTTCCGGTTTGGCGAGAGGCGTGGATACCTCGGCGCATAAAGGCGCGCTTAAGGCCAAGGGCAGGACGCTGGCTATTTTAGGCAGTGGTTTAAATTGTATATATCCCGAGGAAAATTTTAAATTGGCTGAGGAAATTTCCCATGCGGGCGCGGTTATTTCGGAATTCCCGCTTAATTTTGGGCCCCAGCCGCGCAATTTTCCCCGGCGTAACCGTGTCATCAGCGGGTTATCTATGGGAGTGATTGTGGTTGAGGCAGCGAAAAATAGCGGCGCCTTAATTACCGCTGATTTTGCTCTTGAACAAGGCCGAGAGGTATTTGCCGTGCCGGGAAAAGTTGATTCCGCGACTTCTTTTGGGACGAATCAGCTGATTAAGCAAGGAGCAAAACTTACGGATAGCGTCGAAGATATTTTGGAAGAGCTGGATTTAGGTTTATCATCAGGTAGGGGCGGTTCGCGAACCGCCCCTACAGAGCAGCCTGCATCAGCAACGCAGTCTGTTTCAGTATCCTGCTGTATTCAAAAAGAAGGTGTAGTAGAAAAACAGATAGTTGAGAAAACGGCATCATTTAGCGAAGAAGAAGGATTAATATATAATTTATTAGATGATAAGCCGCGTTTTGTCGATGAGGTTGTAGAGCAGACAAAACTCGCTGTCCATAGGGTAATGCCGGCGCTCTTAAAATTAGAGATGCGCAATTTTATCAAACAGCTTCCGGGTAAGAAGTATATAAGAACTGAGATAAATACATAGTTTTTACATTTAGTCATTGCGAGGAGCCTTTGTTAGCACGGTGCGACGAAGCAATCACGTTTCTTCCGCCTTCGCAATTCTTGCTACGGCGGATCCGCCGTAGTGCGAAGCACGTAGGCGGAAAAAACGAGATTGCTTCGTCGCCGGTGCAGACAAAAGCTCCTCGCAATGACGCGTATAGACAAATAGGGAGACTTAACTTGGCAAAATCAATCGTTATCGTCGAGTCGCCGGCTAAGGCGAAAACCATTACTAAAATATTAGGAAGCAATTTTAAGGTCATTCCGTCGATGGGGCATATCGTGGACCTGCCGCGCACCCGCATGGGCGTTGACATAGAAAATAATTTCCAGCCTTCGCTTATTGTGGTTTCCAGCCGCAAGAAGATACTTAGCGAGATAAAAAAAGAAGCTAAGGCCGCGGATAAGATTTATCTGGCAACCGACCCTGACCGAGAGGGTGAAGCGATCGCCTGGAATATCAAGGAAAAACTGAAATTAAAGAAGGATTACTTCAGAGTGGTTTTTCACGAAATCACGCCGCAGGCGATTAAAGAAGCGTTTAATCATCCGGCTGAATTGGACGCCAATAAGGTCAATGCCCAGATTGCCAGGCGTATCCTTGACAGGCTTGTGGGATATCTTTTAAGTCCGCTTCTCTGGCGAAAAGTCGCCGGCGGCCTGTCCGCGGGCCGCGTGCAGTCTGTCGCTCTTCGTTTAGTCGTCGAGAGGGAAAGGGAAATTCAGCGTTTCCTCGCGCAGGAATATTGGGAGATTGAGGTGGAATTACAAAAAAGCCCAAGCACAAAATCAAAAGGCCATGGCGCGCATAAAACTTTTATCGCGAAGTTAGATAAAATTGACGACAAAAAAGTCGAAATAAAAAACAAGGATGATGCCGACAATATAGCCGCGGATTTAAATGGAAAACAGTTTGTCGTGACCGATATTAAAGAAACAGAAAAAAAGAAAAATCCCTTCGCCCCGTTTATTACAAGTACATTACAGCAGGATTCGTTTTATAAATTAAGATATTCAAGCAGCCGCACGATGATGGTTGCCCAGCAGTTATATGAAGGCGTCGAGTTGGGTGAAGAAGGGGCTGTAGGTTTGATTACTTACATGAGGACAGACTCGGTAAATGTTTCGCAGGTGGCGATAAAAGAGGTGCGCGAATTTATCGAGAAAAAATTCGGTAAAGAATACCTGCCGGAAAGCCCGAATGTGTATAAGTCCAAGAAGCGGGCGCAGGAAGCCCATGAGGCGATCAGGCCGACGTCGGTTTTAAGGACGCCGGAATCGCTAAAACAATACCTGACGCCTGAACAGCTAAAGCTTTACACATTGATTTATAACCGCTTTGTCGCAAGCCAAATGAAGCCGGCAATATACTTTTCTACTTCCGTCGAGATAAGGGCGGATAAGTATCTTTTTAAGGCTAACGGCTCAAAGCTTGTCTTTAAAGGCTTTAGCGCTGTCTATGAATCTAAAGAAGAGGAAGAAGAAGAGAAAAAAGCTTTGCCTCCTTTGGAAATTACCGAAATACTTAAACAGGTCAACCTTTTGCCTTCACAGCATTTTACCAAGCCCCGCCCGAGGTTTTCCGAGGCGTCTTTGGTCAAGGCGCTGGAAGAAGAAGGCATCGGTAGGCCGTCTACATACGCGCCGATAATCCAGACCATTTGCTATCGCGACTATGTGCGCAGGATCAAGGGTTATCTTCATCCGACTGAACTAGGATTTAAGGTAATCGACCTTTTGGTGGAATATTTTACCGAGGTTATGGATGTGGGATTTACCGCGCGGCTGGAAGATGAGCTGGACGAGATCGAGGAAGGGCGCTTGGAATGGCCAAAGGTCATCAATGATTTTTACGTACCCTTCAAGGTCCGTTACGACCATGCTAACGCAACCATCGAGAAGGAAGTGATCGTTACTAATGAAATCTGCGCGCTCTGCGGAAAGCCGATGGTGGTCAAGTGGTCGCGAAAGGGGAGGTTTTTGAGTTGTTCGGATTTCCCTAACTGCCGTTTTGCCAAGTCGATAACTACCGGCATAAAATGCCCGCAGGCAGGCTGCGATGGCGAATTAATCGAACGCCGTTCCCGCAAAGGCCAGTTTTACGGATGCACCAGGTATCCCAAGTGTACTTACACGTCAAAGAATTTGCCGGAGCAAAACCAAACCGGCGCAGAACCTCCTGCAGAAGAAGTGGATAATGAAGCGGATACAGATAAGCACGAATGATGCTAAATCGTTTTGCGAGTTGTAGTGACAGCACAGTGTGCTGTCACTACATTGCGCGGCGACGAAGCTTATACTTAAAAGCGAGATTGCTTCATCGCTACGTCTCAACAACAGCTCCTCGCAATGACAGGATAGTGGTTTTAAATGGATAGATACATAGAAAAATTCGCCCGTTATTTAGAAATAGAGAGAAATGCTTCAGAGCATACTATCTTTAATTATCGCAGGGATTTGGAGGAGTTTAAGAAATTTCTCGGCGAGAATACATTAGAGAACGCGGATTACCTGGTTTTAAGAAAATTTTTAGGCGCGCTTAAAGAAAAGAGTTTGAATTCCCGTTCCATATCCCGCAAACTTTCTTGTTTGAGGACGTTTTATAAATTCTTAAACCGTGAAGGGCTGCTTAAGAATAACCCGACGACGAGTATATCCAGCCCTAAACTGGAAAAACATCTGCCGATTTTTCTTACTGAGGACGAAATTACAAGATTAGTCGAATCTCCGAATCCGGCTAGCTTAGCCGGCTTGAGGGATAGGGCGATTTTGGAAACGTTTTATTCTACCGGCATTCGTATAAGCGAACTTGTGGGATTAAGCCAGGGAAATTTAGATTTTTTCGGCGGTGTGGTCAAGGTTATGGGCAAAGGCAAGAAGGAAAGGCTGGCTCCGATTGGCGAGAAAGCAATACAGGCAATAAGGGAATACCTTGGCAAAAGAGATTCAACCCAATCAGCGGTTTTTTTGAATAAAAATAAAAAGCCCCTGACTGCCCGGGGAGTGCGGATGATTGTGGGTAAATATATCCACCTGACGGCGTTAAGAGAAGGCGTCTCGCCTCACAGCTTGCGCCATTCCTTTGCCACGCACCTATTAAACCGCGGAGCGGACTTGCGCTGTGTGCAGGAATTACTGGGCCACGCTAACCTTTCCACAACACAGATTTACACGCACGTAACTACAGATAGGTTAAAGAGCGTGTATGATAAAGCTCATCCGAGAGCTTAAGTTAGGTTGTAGGTCATAGAAAGAAAATAAAAAACATAAGAACATGAAAGAGCTTAAAGTATGCCTGTTTTCTACGATTTAATATTTGCGCTTTTTGTTTTATTCTATCTGCCCGTATATATTTTTAAAAACAAGTTTCATCCGGGCTTTGGGATGCGTTTGGGTTTTTTGCCCAAGGCCTTAAGAGAAAAAATACGGGGCGAGCGGCCGATATGGCTGCATGCGGTTAGCGTTGGGGAAGTTGCGGCTTCGAAAAAGTTAATAGAAGGATTACATGGGGCATTTCCGGATAAAAAAATCATTATTTCAACGGTTACGCCTACAGGCAATAAGATCGCTTTTTCTATCGCGGGCAGCCGGGATTTATTGATATACCTGCCGTTAGATTTCAGCTTTATAGTTAAGAGAGTGGTGAGCATTATTAACCCTTCGATATTAATAATCGCTGAGACAGAGATTTGGCCTAATCTTATATCCGTTATTTCTAAACGGCGCATCCCAATTGTGACGGTAAACTCGCGGATATCCGATAGTTCTTTTAAAGGCTACCGGATGCTAAAGTTTTTGATCAGCCCGCTTTTAAATAAAATAAGCTTTTTCTGCGCCCAGGCTAAAACTGACGCCGAGAGGTTAGCCGCTTTAGGCGTAAAAGAGGATAAGATAGAAGTAACAGGTAATATGAAATTTGACAATGCTAATATAGGTAACATGGGTAAAGATGGCGGGGATTACGCAAAAATTTATAGAGAAAAACTTAGATTAAAGGCGGAAGATAAATTATTGATAGCGGCAAGTACTCATTCGGGAGAAGAAGAGATTATATTGAATATATACAAGAATCTTAAATCCGAATTCTCGTCTTTGAAATTGTTAATTGCCCCTCGTCATCCGCACAGAGCGAAGGATGTCGGGAAGCTCGCGCGGGAATACGGGTTTGCGCCTTTGTCGGTTAGCCAGTTAGCCAGTTTGTCAGTTTGCCAGTTAAAGGAAAAACCGGCCAACCGGCCAACCGGCCAACCGGCTAACAAACAAGAAGTCTTCATCCTTGATACAATTGGGCAGTTGATCTATTTTTACGCGGCTTCGGATATTGTTTTTATGGGAGGGAGTCTAATTAAAAAGGGCGGGCATAATATTTTAGAGCCGGCGTTTTTTGCTAAACCTGTTGTTTTCGGGCCGCATATGTTTAATTTCCGGGATATGACAGCGTTATTCTTATCAGCCGAAGCTTGTGTGCAGGCTCAAGATGCAGGCGCTTTGCAGGAAAAAATAAAAATACTATTAGCCGATAGCATAAAGGCGGCGGATTTAGGCAAGAGGGCAAAGGAGTTATTAGAGAAGAACAAAGGCGCGACCGCGCGGAATTTGAGCAGGATAAAGTTATATTTGGATTAAAAACGGCTTGGTTACGGTGCGCGATAAATCGCGCCCCTACAGGGAGGCTTGTCCGTAGGGGTTTGATTTATCAAACCCGTTCGCGGGGCTATAAATTAAGATGAAAAACTTCCTTTTGAGATGGTTTGTTAATTCAGTGGCCTTGTTTTTGGTTGTTCATATCGCCTCTGGGATAAGCGTCGATAGCTTCCAGGCTGCGCTTTTGGCGGCTTTGGTGTTGGGCGCGCTTAATGCTTTTTTAAGGCCGTTGATTTTACTTCTTACTTTGCCGCTAAATTTTCTCTCTTTAGGCTTCTTTACATTGATAATCAATGCTGGGATGTTTATTTTAGCCTCGAAACTTGTGGATGGTTTTAAGATTTCCGGTTTCTGGGATGCTTTTTGGGGGGCATTATTTTTTAGCATTATAAGTTCTGTTTTGAATTTATTCATTGGCGCAAATACTAAAGTAAAAATGCAATCGTATTCTTCTAATCGCGCCACAACGAATAGGCGCGGCAATGTTATTGACGTGGAGGGGAAGGTTAAAGAGTGAGCGTGCCACCTTTTCGGGCGCCATAAATGGCGCCCCTACTGATGTGCTGACTCGCGTTTTCGGGCGCGATAAATCGCGCCCCTACAGGGAGGCTTATCCGTAGGGGCCGGATTTATCCGGCCCGTTTGCGGCTTGATAAGCGAGAAAAAAATGAAGAGATTCCTATACGAAATAGCTCAAGACAAAAAAAAAGGCCCTGTTGCCTTTTCGCTTAAGCCTGTTTTGTATTTTTTGTCGCTTATTTACGGATTTTGTGTTGCTTTGCTTACGTATTCCTACCGTAAAGGCATTTTTCCCGGCTATAAATCAAAAGTAAAAGTGATAAGCGTCGGTAACCTTACTCTCGGCGGAACAGGCAAAACCCCGTTTATAGAATTTTTGGCCGCCAGGTTAATCGCGCGAGGGCATAAGGTTAGTGTTTTAAGCAGGGGGTATAGCGACGATGAGTCAAGGATGCTTGCTAAGAATATTCCTCAACTAAAAATTCTTATCGGTAAAGATCGGGTGGAGAGCGCTAAACAAATCGAGAAAGAATCAGAAATTGGCTGTATAATTCTAGACGACGGTTTCCAGCACTGGCGTTTAAAAAGGGATATGGATATTGTTTTGATCAATAGTGCTAATCCGTTCGGCAACAAAAAACTTATCCCTCGAGGAATCTTAAGAGAACCGGTATCGGCTTTGCGCCGGGCGCAGGTAGTGGTGCTTACTAAAACTGACCTTGCCAGAAATCTTAATCTTCTGCGCGAGCATCTAATGGCGGTAAATCCGTATATCCTTCTTGTCCATGCAGTTCACAAGCCGCAGTGTTTTTATGATTTAGACGGCCGAAAAATAGAGTTAAAGCAATTAGAAGGCAGAAGCGTTTGCCTTTTAAGCGGTATCGGCGACCCGGATTCATTCAGAGATACGGTTTTAAATCTCGGCATAAAACCGGGCTTAATTTTAAATTATCCTGACCATTACTCTTATACAAAAGATGATATGCTGGATGTTTTAAGCAAGTGTTCCGGTAAGGGGATTAACGCGATAGTTACGACGGAAAAGGATTTAGTCCGCCTGCCACAGGATGTTAAATGGGGAAAAATCGCTTGTTTTGTTTTGAAAATAGAGCTAACCATAACCAGAAATGAAGATAAATTACTTGATAGAATATCCGGCGTTCTTGGCAGTTAATATTTCTAGCCGGATAATCATGATTCTGCCTTTGCCGGTCAACTATTTTTTAGGCTGTTCGATAGGAAATATACTTTATTATCTGCTGGCAAAAAAGCGAAGGCTGGCCATTAAAAACCTAAAAAACGCCTTTCCCGGCGAGGATTATAAAAAATTGTCGCGGGTAGCCAGAAAATCATTTAAGAGTTTGGCCCTCAATATAATTGAAACGCTTTCTATCCCGCGAATGTCTGCCGGTTACGTCAAAAAATACGTGGCCGTGGAGAATCTGGGGCGTATCAAGAGCGCTCTTCTAAAGGGCAAGGGCGCGATAATGCTGGCTTATCATTTCGGGAACTGGGAAGTAGCAAATGTAACGAGCGGTTTTTATGGCGGCGTACAGGGATATAATTACAAAGTAGTGGTAAACGAACAGCGCCATCCGCTTTTAAACGGGCTTCTGAATAGGTGGAGAGAAGCTAAGGGGTGTAAGGCAATACCCCGCGGCATGGCAATCCGTGGAATTATCAAGGCTTTGAGGAATAATGAAGTGGTGGCGATGGTCGGGGATCAGGGCGGCAAAGAAGGACGGCTGATAAATTTCTTGGGCCAGCCCGCGCCGATGCCTGAAGGCGCGGCGAGGTTTGCTTTAAATGGTGGAGCGGTTATTGTCCCCGCGTTGATTGTCAGGGAAAAGATGTTTCATCAAAGGATTATACTTGAAGAGCCATTGGCAATAGAAAAAACTACTGATGCCGAAGCTGATATAGAAAAGGCGCTTTTGCAATCCAGCCGCATACTCGAAAATTACATTAAAAAATACCCGCATGAATATTTCTGGTTTTATAAAATCTGGAAGTATTCTCCGGTAAAATCCGTGGTTATTTTAAGCGACGGGAAAACCGGGCACCTTAGGCAATCACAGGCAGTATTAAATAAAGTCAACGAGAGGTTAAGGGGTAAGGGTCAAGGGTTAAGGGGTAGAAGTGAAGTCATCGAAGTAAGATTTAAAAATAGAATTGCTAAAGTAATTGCGAGTATTGCCGCGGTGGCAGGAATCGATATTTTGAGATTGTGCCTAAAAAAGGATTCATATCGTGATTTGAAAAATTCTTGCGCGGATATTGTGGTTTCCTGTGGGTCGTCGCTGGCAGCGGTGAATTTAGCTTTTGCAAAAGATAACCTGGCGAAATCTATATGTGTAATGAAGCCGCCAGTGTTACTTGCTAATAAGTTTGACCTTATAATTGCTCCCAGGCATGATAATTCTGCCCGCGGAAAGAATGTTTTTATAACCGAAGGCGCGCTTAACCTGATTGACGGGGAGTATTTAAGCCGACAGGCAGAAAAGTTAAAAGGGCATCTGGCAGAAAGGGGCATAGGAGATAAGAAAATAACTATCGGTTTATTAATCGGAGGCGGCACACAAAGATATAAGATGGCTGCGGAAATAATCAGTGTGCTCGCGGCGGATTTAAAAAAGATATGTTCTGATTATAACGCCCGCCTTTTGGTAACTACTTCTCGCAGGACTTCCAAAAGCGCAGAGGTTTTGTTAAAAAAAGAATTCGGCTCTTATGATAAATGCCCGCTTCTGGTGATAGCCAATGATAAGAATATTCCAGAAGCAGTCGGTGGAATTCTGGGTTTATCCGATATTGTTGTTGTTTCCAATGAAAGTATTTCTATGGTTTCCGAGGCAGCCAGTAGCGGGAAATACGCGTTAGCCTTCAGGCTTCAGAGTAGAGGAGTAACTGCTAAGACAAAACACGAAATGTTCTTAAATAATCTGGCGGATAAAGGTTTTGTTTATGTTGTTCAGGCGCGAGAGATCGCGGATAAGATCCGTGATATTTTAACGCGTAAGCCGCAAATACAGAAATTAGACGATAGCGCGCAATTGGAAGCGGCGTTAAAGCGGGTTTTGTGATCGTTACTAATTTAACACTATGAACCACCGATCAGTTTCAGAAAATGATATTTTGGATACGGTGCTTTTGTGGCTGTTTATTCTTTTTGTCTGTTTTTTATCGCTTCATTCGATCTTTGACAATGATATCTTCTCGCATATAAAAACCGGCGAATATATTATCAAATCCGGCCATGTCCCGCGGGTGGATATTTTTTCGCATACGATCGCGGGAGAGCCTTGGCTGGATAATCAATGGCTGGCGCAGGTTGTGTTTTACCTTGTTTACAGCTTATTCAATCTTAACGGAGTGATCCTGTTTAAAACTGGCCTGTTATGCGCGGCATTTTTGATAATGTTTTTTACGGTCCCAAGGCAAAAAGAATACTCATGGGTTTATTTTTTTCTGGCGTCGGTAGCTGTGTTGGCTTCTTACGGCAGATTTATTGAACGGCCCGAGAATTTTACCCTGCTATTTTGCGCCATTTATTTTTACATATTTGTCAGGCGTAAGTATAAACTTTTGTTTTTAATTCCCTTTATTCAGGCGCTTTGGGTTAATATGCACGGCGGTTTTATAATCGGTATAGCCTTAACCCTGTTTTTTTGCGTTAGCGAAATTATTGAGGCATATATTCCTTTTTTTAGGAATCGGCAGGTTCCGGGGGATAGAAGCAGGCCGGGTTTGGCTTTCGGCATTTTAACAGGTGTTTTTTTAGCTTGGTTTGTTAATCCCTATGGACTCAAGATGCTGTCGTATCCTTTTCAGTTTATGGGCAATAAGTTTCTCTCCGCGAATATTCTGGAGTGGTTGTCTCCTTTTTCGCCGGCATCCGTAAATAGGATTGACGGATTGGTGGCTTTTATTTTTTTGATAGCGGCCTGCGCGGCGGGTTTTGCTTTTAGTTTTAAAAGCTCGCGCCCATTTAACGTTTTATCACTATTAGCGTTTTTTTGGCTGGGGATTTCGGCGCGCAGGAATATGCCGTTGTTTGCTATATCCGCGTATGTCTTTTTAGGGCTTGCGCTAAGTCAGATAACTGCTAATCTTGGGCAAAAGGCCCGAAGTATTGCCTTGAAGTTAAGGCCTGTTTTTGGAATTATCCTTGCAGTGTTGTTGAGCGTTTTGCTTTTTGATATAGCCGTAAACAGGTATTACCGGCGCCTTAGGCTGCCTGTTGATTTTGGGTTGGGAATATCAACTTCGCTTGAGCCCGTATCAGCCTGCCGGTTTATGAAGCAAAATAAAATAGGCAAAAGGCTTTTTAATGAGTATGATTTCGGGGCTTACGCCATATACGCGTTGTATCCGCGGGCCAAGGTTTTTATAGACGGGAGGATTGATACCTACGGAGACAGTTTCCACATTAAAGAATACCAGCCGTTTTGGGGCGCGGATAAAGAGCTGATAAAAAGCCTGATAAAAAAGTATAATATAGACGCGTTCCTTTTAAAGATCGGCAATCATGAGCCGTTAATGTCTTATTTGTTAGAAGACGGAAGCTTTAAGTTTGTCTATTTTAACGAGGCGGCGGTAGTCTTTGTCAGGGATTCGCCGGAGTATAAAAGCATTATTGATAAGTACGAAATAAAGATACCTGATTTAAGGAGCGCGCGGGATTACTATGTGGAAAGCGATAATCAATCTTACGGATTTGACCCTTTGGCAAAGTTGTTCAAGGGTTGGGTGGGCACTCGCGCCTTTCCTTTGCGCGAATATAATCTGGGCAATTTCTACGGGACAATCGACGCTGTGGAATTAGCCAGTCAGCAGTTTAGAAAAGGGATAAGTTTGTTCCCGGAATATAAAGATTTGAGGTATTGCCTGGGGAATCTGTATTTCAGGAATTGCCTGGGAAATATATATTTCAGGGATGGATATTTAGACGAGGCGATAGAGTCTTACAGCGAAGTATTGAAATATGATAAAAAAGACTACAAGGTTTTTAAGGTGCTGGGTGATTTGTATCTGCGCAAAAATGATTATAGCCGCGCGGTAAAAGAATATGAAAAGTCGATAGCGATAAGCCCGTTATACGATACCAACGTTTATAAAATATTGGCAACGGTATATCATTATTATCTTAATGATAACTCCAAGGCTAGATTTTATTATTCCGAATATTTACGCCTGGCAAAAAATAACTTAGACAGGCAGGAAGTCGAAGATGCATTGTCAAAGTTGTCAAACTGAAGCTTGTTATCCAGTTAGCCAGTCTACCAGTTAACCTGTTTAACCAACCGGCTAACCGGCCAACTGGCAAACCGGCTAACTACTAGCGGGCAAAACAAATGAACATACTACAAATACTACCAGAACTAAACTACGGCGGGGTTGAAACCGGTACTGTGGATATGGCAAAATATCTCGTAAGAAACGGCCATAAAGCAGTCGTGGTTTCTACCGGGGGCCAATTGGTTAAATCGTTAGAATTAATTGGCGCGGTTCATTATGTGCTGCCGGTAAATAAAAAATCACTCTTTTCGATGATAAAGTGCGTGGGCGCTTTAGCAAGGGTGATCAGGAAAGAGGATATTCAGATTGTCCACGCCCGTTCGCGTATCCCTGCCTGGATTGCTTATGCCGCCGCCAGGCTTACTAATACGGTTTTTGTCACAACCTGCCACGGTTATTACAGCAAACATTTATTAAGCAACGTTATGGGTTGGGGGAAGCTTGTGATTGTCCCCAGCCAAATCGTGGGAAGGCGCATGATTGACGATTTTTCCGTGGCAGCGGAAAGTATACGTTTCATTCCCAGGGGAGTTGATATCGAAAAGTTTTCATTTATCCCTCCGGAACAAAAGAAGCGCACTGAATTTGTCATTGCCATCGTAGGGAGGATCACTCCTATAAAAGGCCATATGCAATTTATCAAGGCCATACAAAAAGTCTCCCGGATTATCCCTAATATAAAGGTGCGGATTATCGGCAGCGCCCCAAGAAGTAAATTGCGCTATAAAGAAGACCTCCAGGTTATGATAAAGCGGCTTGGGTTATCTGGCTTCGTGGAATTTCTGGGCGCGCGCAATGATATCCCTAAGATTTTCTCCGATGTCAATCTTCTTGTGATGGCGTCGACTAGGCATGAGGCATTCGGAAGGGTGATTATTGAGGCGTTTGCTTCCGGAGTGCCGGTGGTAGCGACAAAGGTGGGAGGAGTAGTCGATATTGTAGACGACGGTATAGACGGAGTATTGGTTCCTCCGGGAAATCCCGAGAGCTTGGCAGACGGCATGATCAGAATATTAAGAGACTTGGAGTATAGTTCGCTTTTAGCTAAAAACGCTTTCAGTAAAGTTAATTCTAAGTTTACTCTTGAAAAGATGGCGGAGGAAACAGTTAAGGTTTATCAGGAAGCCTTTAACGTTAAGAGAGTCCTGGTTATAAAATTAAGCGCTCTCGGAGATTTGATACTCTCTATACCAGCGCTAAAGGCAATAAGGAAAAAGTTTCCCGCGCCAAGTCAAATAACCTGTATTACCAGTAAGCCTTTGGCCGCGCTTTTAGTCAACTGCCCGCATATCGATCAGTTGTTAGTATATGATTATAATGGCAGGGATAAAGGCTGGCTGAGCCTTATAAGAATCGGGCGCCATTTGAGGGGCAAGAATTTCGATTTGTCTATAGACCTGCAGAATAACCGCAAAAGCCATATATTAAGCATGTTAGCTTTCTCCCCGCGCAGGTATGGTTATAAAAACGGCAAATTTTCATTTTTGCTTAGCCATAAGGCGCGGCAGGATAAATTTATACTTGGGCCTGTTGAGCATCAGTTCCGTATTTTGAAAATGCTGGATATAGAACTGAAAGATAAAAAAATCGAACTTTGGCCTTCTAAAGACGACCAGCAATATATAGACGCTTTTCTGGAAAGCGAGTGGGTGAATAAGGAACAGATTTTAGTCGGGATACATATCGGTTCTTCAAAAAGGTGGGTGACTAAGCGCTGGCCGCTTGAATACGTCGGCAAGATTTGCGAAAACTTAGGCCTAAAAGATATACGGGCCGTCCTTACCGGAGAGGATATAGACGCGCGGGAGTTTAAGGCACTGCAAGAGTCAACTAAGAAATCCCGGCCGATTATTGCCTGCGGCAAAACCACCATAAACCAGTTATGCTGTTTGATTAAGCGCTGTAATGTTTTTATCGCCGGCGACACTGCGCCTTTACATATCGCCTCCGGCGTCGGCGCGCCGATAATCGCGCTTTTCGGCCCGACTGACCCCCGAAGGCATCTTCCTTCTTCGGAGAATATCGCGCTTTTAAACGCCGAGCTTGCCTGTCAGCCGTGTTATAAATCAAAATGCGCCTCAATTGAGTGTATGAAACAGATTTCGGTCGAGAAGGTGGAGGAAGCGATATTTAAATTATTGAAGATGAGTTAGTTGGTCTGTTTGTCAGTTTGCCAGTTGGCCAGTTAAAAGAAAAACCGGCAAACTGGCTAATCGGCAAACTGGTTAACTACTAACTGACAAAACAAATGAACATTCTAATATTAACCAATCACTTTAACGCTGGAGGGATATCCAGTTACATAATAAATTTATCCCGCGGGTTGATTGCGAGGGGAGACAAGGTATTCGTCGGTTCCAGCGGCGGAGAATGGCTCAGCCGGCTTTCTGACGGTGACATTGAGCATATCTGGCTGCCTTTACGTACGAAGTCGATCCTTAGCCCGAAGTTAATCTTCGCTTATTTTATTTTGCGCAAAGTCATCAAGGAAAAACAAATTGAGGTGATTCATGCGAATACTCATGTAACAGGGGCGCTTGCGTATTTTGTATCGTTAAAACAAAATATTCCTTTTGTAACCACGGCCCATGGATTTTATAAGCCTAGTTGGCAAAGGCGAAAGTTCGGCTTCTGGGGGAAGAAAGTTATTGCTATTTCCGAGCAGGTGAGAGGGCATTTACTGCGTGATTTTAAAATTCCCGGAGAGAAAACCAGGCTGGTGCATAACGGGATAGACATTAAGTATTCCCCCTTCGCCATCCAACTACAAAACAATGGTATGGCTTCGGGGGACAAGGAAGGGTTAAGGGTTAAGGGTCAAGGGTTAAGGGAAAAATTTGGTTTGAAGGATGGGCCGGTGGTGGGGATTATCGCCAGGCTGTCAGAGGTAAAGGGGCACAAATATTTGATTTCGGCGATGAAGGAAGTAATTAAAGAAATTCCGAATGCCCAGATGTTAAGTATTGGCGGCGGGAAAACCGCTAAAGACCTACAGGCACAGGTGAAAGAGTTAGGATTAAAGGAAGCGGTGCATTTTATAGACGGGCTGTCTGATACAAAAGAGGCATTCGGGGCTATGGATGTTTTCGTTATGCCTTCATTGCAGGAAGGCTTAGGCCTGTCGATAATGGAGGCGATGGCCGCGGGTGTCCCTGTGGTAGCTTCATCAGTAGGAGGGATACCTTCATTGATAGAAAATAACCGTACCGGCCTTCTTGTAGAGCCGGCGAAACCAGAAAAAATAGCCGGCGCGATAATCGAATTATTGCGCAATAAAGAAAAGTCAGGGCAATTGGCAGTCCGCGCCCGCGAATTTATTACAAGAGAGTTCTCTCTCGAGAAAATGGCAGAAGAAACTCAAAAAATATATAAGGAATGCGTTTAAAGATGAAAAATAAATTCGTAAGGGCGATTACAGCGTTTGTATTGGTGTTAGTTTTTATCTTTTGCCTATGGGTAGGGTATGTTTCTACCAAATATACAGTCCCTATTCTCATGTATCATTATATTAACGAGCAAGAGGTTAAACGCAGCCGTTTGGGTGTAAGCCCTTGGGCGTTTGAAAGGCAGATGCGTTTCTTAAGAGAGCATAAATATAATGTGATAAGCTTGGACGCCCTTAGCGATCTTATGCGGCTGAAGAAGAAAATTCCGCCTAATACGGTTGTGGTTACCTTTGATGACGGATATCTGGATAATTATACTAACGCTTTCCCGATTTTGAAGAAATACAATATACCAGCCACTATTTTCGTAGTGATAAACAGAGTGGGCAAGCGTGTCGGCAATGATGATTATATGAATTGGCGAGAGATAAAGGAATTGTCGGATTCAGGCCTGATTACTATCGGTTCGCATAGCATGAGCCACCCTAATCTTTCGGAGAATATTTCTATAGACGATTTTAAAAAAGAAATATTCGATTCCAAACAGATTCTAGAAAACGCCTTGAATAAAAAAGTAACGCTTTTTAGCTATCCATTCGGAGGAGTAAGCCTTAAGGCGCGCGCTTATGTAATTAGAGCCGGCTACAAAGCAGCTGTAGGGACAAATTTTCCCTTCGGCTACCCGGATAACGATGTTTTTTCTTTAAAGCGCCTGCGGATTTCGGAGAACTGCGGTAATCTTCTTATCTTTTGGGTTGAGACTTCGGGGCGCTATACCTATATAAAGGAACGCAGGGATAGTTATTGATAGCCAAGCAAAGGATTGGGTCATAGCTCATAGGTCATAGGAAAAGATAAAGAATGTTCGAATAACCGTTTTTTAGTTTTTTGTTTTTCCTAAGACCTAACAGCTATGACCTATGACCTAATATGCGAATACTTGTTGTAGAAGTAAACTGGCTGGGGGATGTGTTATTTTCTACTCCCGCGATAAAGGCGCTGGCCAATAAATTTCCCGGCAGCCATATTGCCTGTTTGGTTGTCCCAAGGGTAAAAGAGGTTTTAGAGAATAACCCTTATATTAATGAAATCATAATAAATGATGAGGAAGGCCTGCATAAGGATTTATACGGGAAGTTCAGGCTAGCTAAAGAATTAAAGAAAATGGAATTTGATTTAGCGGTTTTTTTCCATCGTTCATTTAGCCGGGCTGCGGTTGCCTGGCTTGCCGGCATCCCAAGGCGCGCCGGGTATAATACTTTCAAGAGATGGCTTTTGCTTACTAAACGCATACCTTCGCCGCGCAGAGATAGTTCGCATCGGGTGGATTATTATTTAAATATTGTAAAATCTTTAGGTTGTGATACCCAAGATAGATTTTATGGTTTTTTTACTTCGCGGGAGGATGACGCATTTGCCGAGGATTTTCTTGTTGAACAAGGAATTGCGAAGGGTGATTTTATTGTTTGTTTGAATCCCGGGGGAAACTGGCTGCCCAAACGCTGGCCGGTGGAGAATTTTGGTTTTTTAGCTGATAAGCTGGTAGAGAAATATAAGGCTAAAGTTATATTCACCGGCTCAAACAAGGACTTGGCATTGGCCGCGCAGGCGCAAGGAGTGATGAAAACTTCAAGCATTTCCGCCGCGGGGAAAATGACATTGAAACAATCTGCCGCCATTTTTAAAAAATCAGGCCTGGTGATTTCAGCTGATTCCGGGCCGTTACATATTGCTTCTTCCGTCGGCGCGAATGTCATCGGCCTTTTCGGCCCGACGTCACCGGAAATCACCGGCCCCATCGGTAAGGGGAAGATAAAAGTCATACGCAAGGATAAGGATTGCATTGTCCCTTGTTACAGAAAAGATTGCGCTGAGAACGCCTGTATGAAAAAAATAAAGGTTGAAGATGTTTTGGCCTGCGTTGGGCAGCTTTTTAACCGGCAAACTGGCTAATTAAGTTTGCCAGTTAACCAGTTAGCCTGTTAGCCAGTTAAAAGACAAAAAATCTTTAAACCGGCCAACCGGCTAACCAAAAACATGAAAATATTATTCATAACGTTAAGCAACATCGGCGACGTTATTATGAGCTTTCCCGCGTTGGATAAGCTGATAGCCTGTTATCCAAAGCCTGAGTTTACAGTTGTCTGCGGAGAAAGGGCAGTTGGTTTATTCGAAGGCAATCTTTTTGTAAAGCGCGTTGTTATTTATAATAAGCAAAAAGGCCTTGCCGGGAAAATAAATTTTTTCCAGCAGCTTATTAATGATAAATATATTCTTGTTGTGGATTTAAAAAACACCGTCCTGTCGTTATTGTTAAGCGCGGAGTTTAAAACGTATCCTTGGGAGAATCCGCCTGCTTCAATATCGCATATGACGGACAGGTTTTTATGCAGGATAGAGAAGTTTATCCGGGCTATTCCGAATGAGGCGGGGTTAAGCATAAAAAACAGCCTGTTTATCGGGCCCGGGGAGAGAAGTCAAATCGCGGAGCTTTTAGATAGCACGCCGATTACCTCGAAGGATAAATTAGCGGTTATCTCTGCCGGGGCAAGGAGCCATATCAAAATGTGGCCTGTTGATAGGTTCGCTAAGCTTGCTGATAGATTAATCACTGAACTTGATTTTAAGGTAATACTCGTCGGAGATAACGATGATTCGGCTGTTTGTGGTAGTGTGGAAAAAAACATGAAAAACCCGGTGGTAAATTTGTGTTCAAAGACCACACTTAAAACTTTAGCCGCGCTCCTTGAGCGCGCAAGCTTAGTTATTTCTAACGATTCGGCGGTTATGCATTTAGCCAGTTATGTAGACGTGCCTACGCTTGCGGTTTTTGGCCCGACGGATGAAAAGAAATACGGGCCATGGAGCCAGAAGAATGCCGTGGTAAAAAGTTCTCTGGATTGCCGCCCGTGTATGAGCGCGCAGTGCGCAAGTAGCGATCTGGCGTGTATGGAAAAAATCGGGGTGGATGAAGTTTTTTTAGCGGCGAAAAGATTGGTTTTTGAACAATAAGTAGTTTTTTTCGTCATTGCGAGGAGCTATCGTTGACACGATGTGACGAAGCAATCTCGTTTTTAAAATGAGATTGCTTCGTCACCGGCGTGCCAAGCGAGGGTTCCTCGCAATGACGCACAGAAGCCGGTATGAATAACCATTTTAAAAAAATTCTGGTTGTGCGTACGGATAGGATAGGCGATGTGGTTTTGACTACTCCTATCTTTAAGGCGTTGCGCGAAAATTATCCGCAGGCGCATATTGCCGCCATGGTTTCCCCCCGGACAAAAGAAATTTTAGAGGGCTCTCCTTATATAGATGAGATAATCGTATACGATAAAGACAAACATCACAAAGGCATAGCGGCCTTTTGGAAGTTTATCTTAGGGCTAAAGAACAAACGTTTTGATTTAGCAATCGTCCTGCATACTAAAAAAAGGATGAATTTGATTACTTTCCTTGCCAATATTCCCAGAAGAATAGGTTTCGCTGAAAAAGGAAAATTCTCCCTTTTGCTTACAGACCGGCTAAAGGATACCCGGCCGCTTGGTTTAAAACATGAGGCAGATTATTGTTTGGATGTTTTAAAAGAGCTGGGGCTAAAGATTTCAGAGAGAAAATTGCATGTTCCGCTTAAAAAAGAGGCATTGGATTGGGCGGATAAGGTTTTAGCGGAGAATGGGATAAACAAAGGCGACAAAATCGTGGCCATCCATCCGGGTGCAAGCTGTCCGTCAAAACGCTGGTTTAAGGATAGATTTGTTGCGTTAGCTGACAAATTGGCGCATGATTACGGATTTAAAATCATTATTATTTCCGGATTAAAAGATATTGCGATTGCTAATGATATAGGAAAGAGCTCAAAGCATAAGATAGTTAATCTTGCCGGAAAAATATCTCTTGCGCAGACAGCGGCTATTCTAAAACAAGTCAATATCTTTATTTCAAATGACTCTGGTCCAGTGCATATTGCTTCGGCAGTGGGGACACCGGTAATTTCTATCTTTGGCAGGAACCAGCCCGGTTTAAGCCCTTTGCGCTGGGGGCCGCTGGGCGAACGCGACAAATACCTGCACAAACCGGCAGGATGCAGTATATGCTTGGCCCATAAGTGCGTCAAGGGCTTTGATTGCCTGAAGGCGATTACCGTTGAAGATGTTTTAGGCGCGGTAGATAAGATTTTGCAAAAATGATTGAGAGAAAATACTAGAATAAGCGGAAAGAAAGATTGAAAAAGAGGGCTTGCCGCCATTAGTTGTTTTGAGGGAATATGAATACACACCATATAACGCAGAAAAAAGAGCGCGGGAAACTGCGCATAGGCAATGATTGGAACGCGATAACCATTATCGCGCTTTCCCAGACGAATCCGCTTAAGGCAATAGCGGAGTTAGCGGAGAACAGCATAGACGCGGGCGCCGGGCATATTACTATTATCCGCGGCAAAGAAAAGGGCCAGCTGTATTTTAAGATTATTGACGACGGGAATGGAATTCCTTGCGCCGAAAACAATAAGCCGGATTTTAAATACGTCGCCACGCATATCTGCGATTCGCTGAAGCGCCGGCTTAAGGAACAAGGCGCGCTCAATATTCAAGGTGAGTTCGGGATTGGTTTGTTGAGTTTTTGGATTGTTGGGTATAGGCTTAGTATGGTTTCATGCGGGAAAGATGGCAAGGCTTATCAGATGATTATGGAAAAAGGAAAGCCCGGCTGGACAATCTCGCCGCGCCCGCATCTTTTTTCGTCTAAAGGGACACAGATAACAATTTCACCATTGCTTGAAGGTATTCGGCAAATCAGCGGAGAAAAGATTCAGCGCTATCTTGCCGCGGAGTTAAGGGACCGTATCCGCCATTCCGGGGTAAAGATTAAAATCATTGACCGGACAAGCCGCCAGGAGTTTGATGTCCAGCCGCGCCAATATTCCGGACAACTTTTGCATAACCTGCCAGCGTTAACCACTCAATACGGTGATGTCTACGCGGAATTATATTTAGAGGAGAAGAATACCGAGAATTGCATAAGCTTATTTAGGAGCGGCACGCGGGTTCTGCCTTTAATTACCTCTCTTGATGAGTTTCAAAATGAACCGTGGGCATGCGGTTATTTTCAAGGGGTCATAGACGCGCCTTTTTTACATCTTACTCCCGGCACGCGCGACGGAATAGTCAGGGATGAGAAGTTTACTTCTTTTGTGGAAGCTTTGGTTCCTCTTAGCGAGTGCCTCAATAAGATTTTTCAGGAGTATAAAAAAGCCGAAGACGAAAGGATGAGTAAGAATATCCTGCGTTCGGTGCAGAAGGCAATCCGCGAGGCAATCCTTGCCCTGCCGCCGGAGGAATATGATTGGTTTGATATCTATAAAGGACGCAAAGACGGCGCGCAAGACGGCCGCATTACTATTTTAGGAGCTGTTGATAATACGAAAACTATGTTTGTGGAAGATGAGAAAATTGAAGAAAAAGAGAGTCCCGGCCAAAAACAATTTTTTGAATTTTCCGGGCCGCTGGCTAATGCTAGAATTCAGCCTGCCTCTACTTTGGTTGAGGTGGGAAAGAATAAATCCTTTCGCGCCATAGGATTAGACAGGCCAAGGCGCGTTGTTGAGGAGAAACTTACGTTTGTCTGGTCTATAACGCAGGGCGCGGGAAGCCTTGATAAATCTGATGGAGAAATAGTTGTTTTTCAGGCGCCGCAAGAGCCGGGAATAAGCCGTTTGAAAGTCAGCATCCAGCAAAATGATATTGTTTGCGAGGCAGGGGCAGTGGTTACTATCGTTGATAACCTTATTAAACCTGCCGCTTCAGACGCGCCGGAATTTGCTAAGGGCCTGCCGGGTTATACATTAGAAAACGCTCCCGGCAAGCTTTGGCGTTCGCGTTTTGACGATAAACATAATATCGTTGTTATAAACAGCGGCCACCGCGATTTTGTCTACGCGAGCGGACAAAACCAAAGGAAACTGCGTTATATCTGCCGTTTGTTTTCTAAAGAGCTCGTCCTGCGTAATTTTTCCGGTGAACAGCCCGGGCAGCTTCTTGAGCGGTTGATAGAATTATCAATGTATACCGAAGAAAACCTGAAATGAT
>CAKKQA010000011.1 GCA_919901925.1 Omnitrophica bacterium GWA2_41_15
CCCGCTCTTTATAAAATAGGTTTTAAGGTTCTGCAAAATGGTGGTTTTTCCGGCCTGACGCGGACCGTAAAGTAAAATTAACTTATCGGACTTTGTTAGGGTCGAAATCAGTATTTGTTCTAGTTCTCTGGGGATCATACTCCCGATATTACCACCAATAATGGGAGTTGTCAAGAGGAACCTATTATATAAGAGCTGTAAGGGCGAGGAAAATCCAGCCGGCGGCACTTAAGGCGAAGGGAACAATGTCCTGGAAAAAGAAAGTGCCAAACTGATATTTCCGGAAGCGGAAATCTTCGGCGAAAACTTGGTTGAGCCAGTCCGCCTTTACTTCTTTAAAGATAACTTTTGAATATTCAAATTGCAGGGCCAGTAGTGATAAGCCGATGAGAAAGAAAACTTTCCGCCGTCTGGGTTTTATGATTAACGCCACTAATGTGATAACGATTAAGGGGACGAGAAAGAGGAGGGGATCGTTATGTTCGTAAAAACGGATAAAGGCGAGAAAGATTTTTTCGGTGAGCATCATGTTTTTATGATAACACAAAGTCCTAAGGGGTGCCCTTGCGCGCTTTGTAAAGTACGCAAGGGCACCCCTTTTGACCCCGATAGGGTCTGACCCTCTTCGAGGGTCAGACCCTCTGGGAAAAACCCTAAGGGTTTGGAGTCCTCCGCGCTAATCGGTTCGTAATCTCGCGCTAATCAAAATCTAACTCTTGAATCGCATTAAAGTCTATGTTAGATTTTAATGGCAATGGACATTAAATATTTTGGCGGGAAATGTTTTCTTCTGCGCGGAAAGTACGCCTCTCTTCTAACGGCTCCGGCTAAGGTGAAAGAACCGGCGAATGTTGTTTTAAGCAATAAACTACAGCCTTTTGAAAATTATGCGTTGCCGGAAAAGCCGGAAGAGCCGTTTATCGTTCCGGGCGCGGGGGAGTATGAAGTTAAAGGCATAAAAATCCAAGGCCATCTTTTTGAAGGGACTTTGCTTTATTTCTTAGAAATTGACCGGATTAAAATCGGTCTTTTAGAAAGGTTGGAAGAGCCTTTATCGGATGAATTGGAGAGCGTTTTTGACGCCGCCGATATTCTTTTAGTCAACCTTCAAGGCGGCGGGAAAATGACGATTAAAGAACTTTCGGAACTGGTAACATCGCTCGAGCCGAAAATTATTGTTCCCACGACCGAAGATAAGGCACTGCTGGACGAATTTATTAAAGATCTCGGTAAGGAGCCGCACACGGAAAAGACTTTAAAAATTACCCGCGATAAACTGCTCGAGGAAGGGATGGAGCTGGTCTTACTTTCCGAATAACACAGATAGATACTTTTTGTGAGTATTCTTTGAGATTGGGCTAATAATTTGAGATAAGACTGACTCGGCTACCGCTTCTCGAAG
>CAKKQA010000012.1:0-3935 GCA_919901925.1 Omnitrophica bacterium GWA2_41_15
GAAAATCAAATGTCAGCACATTTTGAAACGCGTTCGCGGGCAAACTGCCTATATGTATTTTAGTCGTCGGCATATTCACTACGGTTGAACCGATTTGCAAGCTCGATTGCGGAGCCGGCGTCCCGATACCGACGTTGCCTTCGCTGGTTACGCGCATTTTTTCGGAAAAATGATTTGCTATAGAATTCGTCCAAAAGGAAATATCTCCACCCATGCCGCCGGGAAAACTTTGCCTAATCTTCGCGGGATTCCAACTGTCTGCCCGGGTAAAGGTAATATCTGAATAACCTTGGACAACCGCGTTTAACCTGATATTGCCTTCAACGGATAATTTCTCTAAAGGCGACGTCGTGCCGACGCCCATATTGCCCGTGGCATTAGAGCGCAAGTATTGGCCTGCCGGCAGGCCTCCTAATTTATCCGCGTTTATGGCGTACGCCGAAGACGAAAGCGGGTATTTTTCCATCAGCGGTGCCCCATCTATAGTTATGCTGATAAAATACGGCTTGTTGAAATCGATGCCTAACGGAGTTATAAGCCCGAGTATAACATTGCAGATACCGTCTTCAAGCGTTACCGCGTTGGTGTCCTTATGCTCTTCCTGCCAAAGAGGGGCTGTACCGTCTTTTTCATAGATGGAAAAAATAACATTGTGCGAGCCGGTTAGAGGAACTCCGTCATTATCAGTAAGCCTTGCCTGAAAGCTTAAGGTTTTTGGTATATCTGCATATCCTAAAGGAATTAAAAATAACGCGCAAATAAATAGGGTGAAAATTGTGCTCTTCATTGTTTTAATCTTCCTTTCATTATTAAGCAGGCAACAAAAAACCGGAGAATTACCTCCGGCTTTTTATCAGGAACATAACCCTATGTTCTTAAATAGGTTTTGTCTACACATTAAAATTATATTGCGGGGCGCTTATTGTGTCAAGGATTATTTTAAAACTTCCTGCGGTAAAAAAGGCGGACAGTGTGCTGGGTATCTAAAACCATTAGCGACCCGCCGAAGGGATCATTAGTTATAGACAATACCGGGCCTATCCCTCCCTCGCCATACTGGATAGTTAGCTGGTCGTCATCATTAAAGTTATAGCGTGTTTCGAAGAAAAAATTGTGGTGGGCTTGATAATCGGGGTCTTTGCCATTATTTATCGCGATTAAGTCTTTTACCTGGCTAAATACATATTTAACAAAGAAGCCTAATTTCTCGGTAGGCTTGTAGCCTATTTCCGCGCCCAGATGATTAATATCATCAGAAATCTGGCCAGCATATTCATATTCATTACGGGTGTAATCAAGAAATATCTCCCACTTATCCATCGGCCGCAAGGTTAAACCTAATTTATAAACCCCATTGTAAGGATACGGGGGAAGCGGAAAAAACTGTTGGTTATAAACAAAATTCGTCTGCCTGCGAAAAACACTATCATACATTCTGAAAGTCTCAAAGCTGGAACTATTTAGTATGCCGCGAGGAAAAGCATCATAAGCGCCGTTGATATCATTGGTATATTCGTATATCCCGTAAGCAGACAGCCACTCAAAGAAATTGTAGTTTAAGCCCAGAGAAAAAGTATTCATAGACGGGCTTTTATCGTCGGGAATTAAATTATTATCAAACACCCTGTCGGTCTGGGCATTGGTAAGAACCGGGTCTTTGTTTCCATATGTCCTGTGGAGTTTGTGGTAGATAAGCATCAACTTCGCAGTGAGTTTATCTGTGGCTTTCAAAGTAGTCTCGGAACGGGTAACATTCTCTAGGAACTTGCCGTTTGTCTTATGCACATTGCGCACATCAAACAACTGATCCAGGTGCCTATCAAGAGTTGAAGCCTCCAGGCGAAAGCCCAACACATCCCTGCCCACATCAATCCCGTCACCGATAGCATAAGGCGCGATGTCATTCTCAAATGACAAGGGTGGCTTGTTCACGCCGAAGTCAGACAAATAGTATTTAAAAGGTTTGCGAAAATGTATGTGCCTTGACCAAAACTGGTCATCGCGAGTCTCTCTATAACTTGCCAAGGCCGGGGTAAACCCAGCGTCCATATGCGTAAAATGAAAACGGCTCTTAAAAAACGATTTATCGCTTTCTTTAGGCCTTATCTGTCCATAGTTCAAACCCAATATGTCATCTTGCGAAGAGTTAAGCAGAGCCACCTGATAAACAAAACCCCTGCTTTCTGTTGTGTATCCAGGAGAGGATAAGTCTTGCTTGTTAAACGAGCCGGCAAGTTGGCCTTGTAGTTTGGTGCCCAGAAACGGGCTGAATCCGGCATCAAAACCCCAGGTATGAGTATAAACGTCCCTTTTCTTCTCCTCGTTTAAACCCAGACGGTAAGTATATGTTGAGCCAAGCATAAGCGTGTCGCCTACTCCCTGCTTCAGGCGCATAGCCAGCGGAAAAGAATAAAAATTTTCATAGCTTTGCCACAGCCCTTTAGGGGAAGCGGCAGTCAATTGAAAAGAGGTTTGAGTAAGAGGTTGGTAATCAAAAGAAAAGCCTCGTAGGGCGGTCAGGCGGGCCATATCACTGTCGCGGGTAAAGAAAGCCAGGGAATCATCCCATTTGCCTTGGCTAAAATCTTTAGGCGTTGCGCCGGTATTAAGATTACCCTGCTGCCAGGCTAAAATCCAAGGGCTTTCTTCCCAATAAATATGATGATTGGATAAGCCTAATGGATCGTCGCTGTTTAACGCCTGGTCAGAATAAGCAATAGGAAAAAAACGTAATTTCGCCACATCCGTTTTATAATCAAACCACAATTCCCGTATTGGTTGAAACTCACGTTCGATTTTTAAAGAAGGAATATCAAAAGTGCCTCCGAAAGTAGTTGTCACCCTAACAGCGGAAGTCCGTCCGTTCTCAACTTTTATTTCGGGCAGGTTAAATGAATCGCCGCCTCTTAAGGTGTAAACGGTTTGGTTAATTGTCCGGCCGGTATTAGACCAGTATTTTAACTCTATTTCCGCTGTATCCGTTTTGTTTCCGCTAGTAATTGTAACTTTCGGCGATGTCCCGGTAAAACTCCAGGGGTCAATGGTAATATTGGAATGGAAGTTGAAGCCTTCAGCGTTCTGGGTATCAAGGTTAGCGCTAAAGCGGTCAAAGATGCGTGGGTCATAAGTGTTTTCAAACCTATTCAGGCCCGCGTTTGACAAAACACGCCAATTCCTTTCATTTAAGTCACCGTTAGCCCTTTTCCATTGGACTCCGTCAGGATTGATGCCCATTCCTAGGCGGTATTCGCCGGTCACCTTAAGCGGTGATTTCCCTTCGCTTGTTGCTTTTTCTTTTTTGGGGGCTTCGCGGGTGGCGGCATAGACAGGTATGCCGCTTTGATTGTTTTGGGCGAGCTGTTTTACAGGTTTACCGCTAAATTCTATGTTGTCTAAAGTATCTTCCCAGATAAATTTATTTATAGCTTCTACATATAATCTGGCAACCGCGTTTTCGGGGTCTAAAGTAAGCGCCTTATGGAACTCATCCAATGCTTGGGAATAGTTTCCTTGGGCGTAATAGACCCTGCCTAACTCACAAAGGTAATCAGGAATACCCGCGGAAGCCTTAGATGTAAAGCCTGCGGATAATACTAATAGGTAGAAAATGACATAAATACACCTTTTCATTACAACTAAACACCTTTCTACCTCCGTATTATTTTTTCAGGCTGGAACTTCTTAATAACCCTACGTGTCATTGCAAGGAGCTGTCGTCTGCGCTGGCGACTAAGCAATCACGTTTTTAAGAAGCGGGTTTTTTACTGACCGGGTTAAAACCCCTTATTTTGCCTTGTGTTAAGTATGCACTATAAAAACGCCTTTGGCAAGCCTTTTTTTACGTTTTTTGAAAGCGCTTTCAAAACCGCCCTTTCACGCATTAGGGCAGGTTTAGAACCTGCCCCTACCTCTGGTTATAAACCTCTGCCATCTCT
>CAKKQA010000012.1:4035-13144 GCA_919901925.1 Omnitrophica bacterium GWA2_41_15
TTAGGGCAGGTTTAGAACCTGCCCCTACCTCTGGTTATAAACCTCTGCCATCTCTATTGTCTGGCCTATGGTGCCCATTGCTGATGAAACAACGACGTTTACTACCTTTACGCCGGGAGTTTTATAGCTGACGGAAAACTCAGCTTCAACAGGGGGTTGACTGACACTGCCTAAGTCTCCTGACCAGATATAGTTAAAATCCGGGGAAAGGCAGCCGGTGCCTAAAGTAACCTGCTTAAGGCTAAATTTGACTTCCTGGCTTCCTATAACCTTATAAGGAGACACGTCAAGCTCAAGGCTCACTTTATCAGTATTATCTTGAGGCGAGAAAACATTACCAAGAAAGATTTTCAGGTTGTATTCTATAGGCTTAGATTCCTTGATTTCCTTTTGCCTTTGCTCTACCCTGCCGATCAATTCAATAAACTCGTTTTTTCCCGCAATAAGCTCCAAGATCCTTCCATAGTCTTTCCGCGCTTCTTCAAAATTTCCGCCGTATTGCGCAAGCAGGCTCAAATGGTATAAACTTTCAACAGTATATTCAAGCTGTGAAGACCGGCCTATAATTTCTTGAAAATATGCTTTTCCTTTTTCCCTGTCAGCGTTTATATAGGAAAGCATAATGCCCAGCTTAAACTCTGCTTCATCAATATGCTTGCCCTGCGGAAAGTTTTTGGCTAAAAGCGCGTATTCCTCAATGCTTAATGGATATTCCTTAAGCCTCTCGAGGTTATATGCCCTCAAATACTGAATATCCTCTGTAAAATAGCTCTCACCGCAATACTCTTTTAAAAGCGCGAAAACCTCTTGCGCGTATGCGGGGTCTTTACCCTTACTCCAGCCGTCCGTGGCAAATTCTTTGACAATCAGTATCAATTCCGCCGACAACTGGTCTTTTGACATTTTATCTTTAATCAGCCTTATATATCTCTTATAAATTATTTCCCCAAGTTCAACATTGCCATCTTTCAAGCCTTCTTCAGCGTAGCTTCTTAATTTATCGACGGATATTTCTTGCGTGATCAGCTTTTCCACATAAAGTCCATACAATACTTTTGCATCAGGGCTTAGATTTTCCCCGCGCAAAGCATCAGCGGTTTCCTTGATGATATTTATATCAACATCAGGCGTCTGGGCGTATTTACTCGTAATTTCAATAAGTTTGGTTACCGCTTCCCTGAAGACGTCGCCGTTTAAAGCCATGCATTCCAGCCAGTTTATAGTTTGAGCCCTGATGCTCACAATAGACGCGGGGCAGTTTTCGACTATTTGTTGGGTTTCTTCAAACAATTCCTTGCGGTAGGCGTCCCCCTTATCAAAAAACTCCTGCCAAAGCTGTTTCTCTTCCAAAAACCTAAGCTGGTTATGCCGGCATAAGCCGATATAATAACCCACCGGAAAATCACAAGGAGAAATCCTTGATACTTTCAGCCTCTTTAAGAAATCCGCCAGCTGATTATATTCACGCGCGTCCATATAAATCGCCGCCAAATCATCCAACATAGCGACCGTTTTCTTGTCGTTTATATTGGCTAATATATCAGCCTCCAGCTGTTTGGCTTTTTTATCGTCAAAACTCTGGGCGGATGAACTAAAAACCAATAGCCAAAAACCAGTAACCAGAAAAAGAATAATAAAACTGAATTTTAAGTTTTTGTTGTTCATAATAAATTCTTGTCATTGCGAGGAACCCTCGCTGGACATATCCGTGACGAAGCAATCTCGTTTTAAAAACGTGATTGCTTCGTCGCCACGCCTAAACGAAAGCTCCTCGCAATGACAATTTGCTTTATTTATTTACCTTACTCTTTTTAACCTTTGGCTTCAACTTCGCGTAAGGGTCTTTCCATAATTCCCGTAAGACATAATACGCCTTGCGCGGGACCCTTTTGTTCACTCCGTTTTCCAACTCTTCAGACAATGCCACAATGCCAAACCACTCTTCGTTCATATTCAGGTTGCGTTCGGCTTGTATATCAAAATAATAACTGCCGTTTGACCAGTTGCTTTCAGTATCATGCGCGAGCCATCCGTCGGGAGCTGATTCATTATGCTTCCACCACTCGTCGCTCCATTCAAACATCGTGCCGCCAAGGCAATTTTGCGCGCCGTCCTTATAAGGATAGGCGTTCTTAAAAATTTCTTTCCACTGTTCTTCTAAGAAAAATCCCTGTATCGGCTGGTCTTCTTTTTTAAGATACGCGTTATAAGCATCCGCGCCGAATTCACTTAACATAACCGGCTTATCAAAAGTCGCCCGCAATGATTTAAACAGATTGCCAAACGACCTGCCGCGGTAAATAATCAAGGCAACCAGATCAACATCAGGACAAGCTTGATTTGCCGTATCGAGAGAAATCAGTTCACCGTTACCCAAAGCAACAGGATGATTGTGGTCAATCTTATGGATCTCTCCCGCAAGCTCATTTACAAAAGAATAATAAATCCCCGCCCTGATATCACAGCGTTTTTTTACATCTTTAATCTCATCTATTTCTCTCGAACCCCAAGGATTGACTCTTTCATTAAAAGAATAGTTGTTTTCATTGCCTAATATCCAAGAAGGATACCCGGCTCATCCTTGTAATAAGCCACCATATCCAAGACTTCTTTTTTTACTTTTTCCCTGAAATCGCTATCGGCATAACGCGGGCAGGGGTATTCCCAAAAACCCAGCCAGCTTCCTAAAATAGAACGTATGCCGTAAAGCTGATATAAATCCCTGATAACTTTTTTCCCGTTTTCGGGATTATCCGGCGGCTGATAAAAACGCACCGTATTAATACCCATTTCCTTCATGAGTTTGCCGTCAACCTTCCACGGCTCATTCGGGTCGCTCCAAAAATCATAAGGATTGCCTTTGCCTATTGGGATAGGCGAATAACAGGCGCCTTTGATAATGTAGGGTTTGTTATCGACTAACAACTGGTAGGCTTTGCCTTTCAGGGCATGGATTCGGACCTTAGGCGCCGGGGCGCAGGAACTCATGAAAATACAACAGGTAGAAAACAAAAGAACTATATAAACCGCGGAAATACGCGCAATGGTACGCGCGTCGGGCGCCATAAATGGCGCCCCTACAGAAAACCTGTCAATTGCTGTACGTCTGTAGGGGTCGGATTTATCCGACCCGTTTTGCCGGGCGCGATAAATCACGCCCCTACAATACGTACTTTCCGCGATTATCTTATTCGTATTTAATTTCATCCAAATAGAACGTGCAGCCTTCCGGAGCCACATCGGCATTGGTTGCCCAGCAGAAACCGCCGCTTATATAGGAAAGGTCTTTTCCTTTTAAGTCGATTGTATACTGCTGCCAATCTTTGGTCAATACGACCGGGCCGATAGATGCGATATCGGAATCAGAGTATTCGCCCATAATCCCGCCGAGCTTAAACTCCTCGATACGTTCGCCGCCGTTTTCTCCGCGCGCCCAAAAGGTAAGCTTGGTTGCCGCGGTAAGGTCGAAACCACCGTCAGTCGAACCCCAGTTATTCGCCGGATTCTGCCAATACATCCCTGCCCAACGGGCGCCTTGAGAGTTCTTGGCAGTGTAAGCAATCTTGACACAAGAATCCCCTAAATAAGGATTCTCTTTCCAGCCTGTGTCTAATTTAATATCACCGTAATCGCCCATCCAACCTGATGGAATAAAGTGATTACCGATTGAACGCCTGTCAGCATAAATATAAAACGGCATGCTTTGTGGCTGTTTAGACTGCGGCTTTACCGTTGTATCAGCCTCAAACTTTATATCGTCAAAATAAAAGATAGCCCCATCGGGATTCTGGTCCGCTGTGGCTACCCAGGCAAAACCTCCGCTTACATAAGAAAGGTCTTTGCCGACGAGGTTGACGGTGTATTGCTGCCATGTATCGGCTAATTCAATAGGGCCCATTTCAATTTCCGTGGTGTCAGGATATGTCCCTTTGATCCCGCCGATTTTTACTTTCTGCAGGATTTCGCCGCCCTTGGCTCCTCTTGCCCAAAAAGTCAGCTTGGTCATACCGGTTAAATCAAAGCCGCCTTTTTTTGTGCCCCAGTTATTCGGCGGATTCTGCCAATACACCCCTGCCCAGCCTGAACCTTGTGATTTCTTCGCGCTGTAAATAAACTGTATACAGGTCGAGCCCGAATGCGGAAAGTCAACTGCCTGGTCATTGATTTTTAAATCGCCATAATCCCCCATCCAGCCTGAAGGGACATAATGATTATCCGCCGACTGCCTATCGGTGTAAACACTGAAAACCTTATTTGGCTCCTGCGGGGCTTGTGAATCTTCCTGCGCATAACTAACCGCGCAGGCAAGAAAACAACCTACCCCTAATAACAATAGCTTCTTGAACATTTTAAAATCCTCCTTTTATCACCTTATCATGCATCTGTAGTGGCCGGATTTATCCGGCCCGTTCTTCGGGCGCGATAAATCACTGCCTGCCGGCAGGGCGCCCCTACATTGTTTTTTCTGTACATTTCTGCTTATTTCCTCTGGTTGTATCGTCCCGGTTGACGCCTCCTTTCTACCTCTCTCAAAAATTATTGCTGTCATTCAGACTGTGTCACAATAGTAAAACGCGTGTCATTGCGAGCCACCGCAGTGGCGAAGCAATCTCTCTTTATGGGATTGCTTCGTCGCTTCGCTCCTCGCAATGACAAACTTACTCCACTCTTGTGGCATACGACACAGTCTGAATGACGATATTATGCACTACTTTATTTCCACACCTTCTGATACATATAATACGCCTTGCGTAAATGCCTTTTAAACGGGCTGTCTTTACCGTCACCCTGTCCAGCCACTCCCAGCCACTCCTCATGCATATATCCGTCGGGAAATGGCCCGGTAAAGAAACCTTTTGTATCGTGCTTATAGGGCTCATACGCCTTCCACCATTCGTCAAGATACTCAAAGACAATCCCTCCGATAGCGTTTCCCACGCCCTCTTTAGTATCCATATTCGCGGTTATATCGCTCCAGCAGCCCTGATGATATCGCGCCTGCGCCTCTTCAGCTTCATCAAGAGCGATTCCCTCGGCGTACGCCGGACAGCCATACTCGGTAATCATCGCCGGCCTGCCCACCTCTTCCTTTACCGACTGCCAGAAATTGCCGAAACCATAATTGCCGCGGTAAACATTGGCGCCAAAAATATCTATGTCAGGAGCGAGTTTTCCGAACTTATCAAGATAAATCATATCGCCTGAGGCTATCGCGACCGGATGGTCTTTATCCAGCGACTTTATTAACTTCGCCGCGTCATTGGCAAATTTGAAAAAACTCTCCGGGTCTTTATCGGCATTACAGGCAACCCCATAAACGTTTTCATTTCCTAAAAGCCAGAATAAAACATAAGGCTCATCTTTAAATTCTTCGACCATCTTTCTTACCGAATCAAGCATCGCTTTCTGATGCTCGGGATTAGAATAATCCGTCCCCGGTTTCCATGGGGCGCCGGAACCAAGGGCGTATTTTCCAAGAAAATCCCCGACAATCACCTTTATGCCGTAAAACTTATATAAATCCCGCGTTAATTCCTTGTTAATTGGCTTGGGATGATGATAAAGCCTGATAGTATTGACCCCCATATCCTTCATTAATTGAAAATCGCCTACAGGTTTTTTCGCGGGGTCGCTGTCTAAATATGCGTCATAAGGCCCGTCAATTTTGCCGTTCTTGTTAAAATCCTCCGTCATCCAGTTCCCAAGGGTACCCTCGTCGGGCGACTGGCCGATCTTAGTCGGAGCGTAAGTTATGCCTTTAAGGATATACGGCCTATTGTTTACCAAGATCTGCCATGAGCTATCGCTGTATTGCTGAAGCTTCACTTCTCCCGCGCCTATGGTTTTAGTAGGGATTTTTCTTTGCCTGCCAAAATTAGATATTTCCTTAACCCTATTTATCATTAAACTGATTTTTGAAATCTTTTCAATCTTTCCGGGATTAGCCATAACGATATCATTGCTGACATCATTGTCATAGCCATTAATGATCCGGATTCTCGCGTCAGTCAACTTAAGCCCGTATTCCGGATGATGACGAAGGATAAATTTTATCTTGGAAATCGCCACCGGCCCGACGTACCATGGCGTATGCCAATACGTCCAGCCAACAGCCCCGGGATAATGGACTACGATAGCGTAATACGCCTTAAGAGCATGCTTAATCAAGCCGGCTTTTTCTAAAATCAACCCGGTGTAGTAAAGCTTAACTCCTTCGGGCTCATTTGCTGTTGCCCAGCGCAAGAACGCTGCTTCTAAGTCCCGCGAATGCACAAAATCCCAATGCGCTCCCTGCAACCGTTTTTCTTTATACGCCTTTTTTAACTCCGGGTCCCAGCGCACTGAAGTCGTATTGGGATAAATCCCCTCGCCGACTGCCCGGCTTAAGCCCTCCTGGTCTTTAACGACATACTTATATTCTTTACTGCCAACATCGTTGAACTCGCCGTATTTTTCATAGTTTACCACTTCTTCTCTGCCGGGGTCATACAAAGTGACTGTTGTCTTAGGGCCTTGCGGCTTAGGCGGCTCCGCGGCGATCCCGCTGGACGCGCCTTTAATTTTATCAATACTTTCCTGCGAAACCTTTGCCACTTTCCAAAATACGCCTCTGGACGGGTCCCAGGCAACCGCGTAACGATAATGGTCAATCACGTATTGAAATTTCTCGATCGCTTCTTTGGTTTTTTCCTGGCGCATATACGCCTCGGCTTGTATAAAATAGGCAACAGCCACATCGCTTAAAGGCTCTTGCGCTTCCGACGGATAATCCTTCACTAACGCGTGCTCTATATCCGCTTCATCCCTATACAAATCAATACACTTCTGCGTCCATTCAAAAACTTTATCGTATTCTTTTTTACCCTGCGCGTCCCAGGCTTCTGTGATAAGTTCACTAGAAGCAGGATTCTCCTGCGCGAAACAAACAGCAGACAACGAAGGGTGAAGGGTTAAGGGTAAAGGGTTAAGAGTTAAAGAAAAAAGACAGAAAACAAAAAACAGAAAGCAAAAAATAAAAAATGTATTTTCTTGACCCTTACCGCTTAACCCTTGACCCTTCATCATTAGACTCTGATTTTTCATCCAACCACCGCTCCTTGCGTTACGCCCTTCACGATATGCCTCTGCATAATGACGTAAACTATTATTATCGGTAATGCCGTTATAGTAAGCCCGGCCATCAAAAGAGGATATTCGGTAATAAACTCTCCCTGAAACTTCATCAATGCCGTCTGTAAAGGCATCAGCTTATTGGAATCAAAGATAATCAATGCCAAGACGTATTCATTCCAGACGTTCAGCGCGTTAAAGATCACGACTACAGCCAAAACCGGCTTGGCGAGCGGCAAAGCCACATTCCACCAAATCCCCCATTTGGAACAACCGTCGATACGCGCGGCGTCCTCAAGCTCTCTAGGCATCTTGTCGAAAAAGGTCTTCAACAAGAATATGCTCGTCGACAATCCGACATTGATCATACAAAGTATATACCCTATCCGCGTGTCGCGCAGATGCAATTTATTTAAAAGGACATATAACGGCACAAAACTTCCCGGTATGGGAATCATCATCGCCGCCATAAAGCAGTAAAAGAAAAGGGTCTTGCCGGGAAACTCAAAACGGCTAAAGGCATAAGCCGCAAGCGAAGCCACAATTATGATTCCAAAGACAACCGAAGTTGTGTAAAGTATGCTGTTTAAAAAATACCTGCCAAATCCGCCTTCTTCCCAGGCGCGCAAATAATTCTCCCAGTGCATATCCTTTGGGATCAAAGACATATCCGTAAATATCGTGCTCTGCGTCTTTAAACTCGAGCCGATCATCCAGACCAAAGGAAAAAGGCAGCTTATCGCGATAGTAATGAGGAAAAACTGCGCGACGGTATTAATAATAATGCCTCTGGTTTTATAATAAAGAGGTTGTCTCATAATTTAGTCTTTCGTCATTGCGAGGAATCCTCGCTTTGCGTCAGGCGACGAAGCAATCTTAAAAACGTGATTGCTTCGTCGCTTCATGTCAACAACAGCTCCTCGCAATGACGAGGAATATTTTACGCCCCCTTAGCCTGGCTATTCTTCGAGAACCTATACTGGATGAACGATATTGCCACCAACACCACGCCGAAAGTTATGCCTTGCGCGCAGGCATAGCCAAAACGCGACGAGCCGCGCATCGAAGCAAGAATCCTTAGCACCGGCACCTGCGTGTGATATGCCGGGCCGCCGCCGGTCATCGCGATAATCAGGACAAACGCCTGCATTGTCCCTAAAATCGTAAGTATGGAAACCAATATTGCCACAGGCACCATCAAAGGAATGGTAATATTCTTAAATTGCCTCCAGACATTTGCCCCGTCAACTTTTGCCGCTTCGTATAATTCCCGAGGTATTGTCTGTAATCCGGCGAGGAATATCAAGAATCCCCAGCCAAAGCCTTTCCAGCAGTGAACAATTGCCACACAGTTAAGCGCGGTCTTGGGGTCAGACAACCAATTCCGTGTCAATTGCGGAAGGCCCAGATGAACAAGCCAATGGTTCAAGAGGCCGTAGTTACCTTCTAAAAGCCACTGCCAGACCAAACCCACGACAACTTCAGATAATACCGGCGGGATAAAAAATATCATCCGGTAGTAATTCTTTAGTTTTATTTCCCTGTCGCAGGCCCATGCCAGCAAGAATGCCAAGGCATTCTGAAAAGTAAGGGCGATAACGGTAATCCAACCGGCCTGATACATCGACTTCCACCAGATCGGGTCCTGAAATAATACCTCCTTAAAATTATCCCATCCGACAAAAACTTTTGTCGTTGAAATACCATCCCACTCATACATCCCCAGCAAAAAAACCTGAATAAAAGGATAAATGTAAAAGATGCAAAAAATAATGATTGCCGGAAGCACGAACAAGTAGTTTTCTAACGTCGATTTTAAACGCGATGTGCGCATTTATATCCCATCAGGTATGTTACGGTATGTCTGTAGGGGTCGGATTTATCCGACCCGTTTGTTTCGGGCGCGATAAATCGCGCCCCTACAGATATGCTGACTCGCGTTTTCGGGCGCCATAAATGGCGCCCCTACAGATATGCTGCGGTATGCCTGTAGGGGTTT
>CAKKQA010000013.1 GCA_919901925.1 Omnitrophica bacterium GWA2_41_15
TCAAGCGCCCTTTCATTATAATAAATAAAAAGCCTGCTTACGTCTTTATATGCGTAATCGGGCTTATTATCCAGAAATTCGATATTTCCCGCCAGCGCGTTCGCCGTGCAGCTGCCCAGAGAACCCTGCTCCTCCACGGAAGAGCAAAAGCACCTCAAATCTATTCTTTTAGGCAAAATTATTTTTGGCTTAAGCGCGCCATAAAGATAGTCCCGCTGATCAGGAATATCCGGAACCCAGCCATAGCCTTTTCTTGTTAACATTCTATCCTTAATAAATTTGAAATATCTCCAAGTGTATTGGGTTTTCTTAAAAGAGAGATATTTTCTACAGTCTTTTGATAAGAAGCAGAATTGGATTTTAAAGAAGACACAATATTATTGATGTCTTTAACGGATTTTGTATCAAAACCCGCTCCGTAATCGCATATAGCCTTCGCGTTTGAGGTCTCCAAACCCGGGATACTCGAAAAGAAAACCAGAGGCAATTTCTTTACCAGGCTCTCGGTTATTGTTAATCCGCCTGCCTTGGTCAAAACAAGGTCAGAAACCGACATTAATTCATCGACATTATCCACCAGCGGATATGGTTTTACGTTTTGAAGGTTAAAACTCTTAATGTGCTCATACAGGATTTTATTATTGCCGCAGACAACTAACAGTTGAACATCCTCGTTAAAACTTTTAACTATTTGCTCTATCGGCCCAATGCCTATCGCCCCGGTTATAATCAAAACCGTAAACTTACAAGGGTCAACATTAAGCTTGTTAGCCGCCGCATTGCGCTCAACAGGCAAATAAAACTTTTTATTTACAGGTATTCCATATACCCTTATTTTATCTAAACCAACCTTTCTTCTGGCTAATTCATCTCTTATCTTATCACAAGAAGCTATATAAGTATCAACACCTTCCCCAATCCAGTAAGGATGCAGGTTATAATCGGTAATAGCCGCAACAAGTTTAACTTTATACTTTGGATTGCTTTTTTTTAGGGCACTGACTACACTGCTTGTAAGAAAATGAGTTGATAATACAACGTCATGCTTTTCTTCCTCGAGCAAATTAACCAGTTGCCGGCAGTTCAGATAATCAATCAAAAAACGCAAGCTATTATTAGGGTTTATAAACGAAAGGATGTAAAAAAAATACCAAACAAAAGGAAGGTTTTTGACAACATATATGTAAGCGTTAGAGTAGAAAAATCTGTACGAAGGAGAGCAATAATCTAAGATATCGATTATTTTTAAAGTAAGGTCCGGGCGCGCTTCTTTAAGATAATCAAACAAAGCCTCCGCGGCCTTTTTATGGCCAGCTCCCGCGGAGGCATAAGTTATCAAGACTTTCATTTGAGCTGTCCTTCTTTAAAAGTATGGATAAATTTAGCGGCTTTATAAAGATTATCGAAAGTAAAATCAGGCCTGACTTCCCATTTATCGCTGTTTGCCGCTTTTTCTTTGCCCGAAAATACTAGTATCGACTTACACCCGGCAGACTTAGCCGTAGCTATATCGCGTATAGTATCGCCGACAAAAAAAGAATCCTTCATGTCAAGCGGAGAGGCTGTCATGGCTGTATGTATGAGGCCTGCCTTGGGCTTACGGCAGGAACAATTTTCATCTTGGCGATGAATGCAGTAATAAACGCCATCAACCTTGCCGCCTGCTTCCTCTATATCTGATAACATTTTTCTGGTAATCTCTGCCAAAGCATCTGCGCTGAATAACCCTTTATTCACCCCTCCCTGATTTGAAATCACAAAAATCTTAAAGCCGCTTTTAGCCAAAAGCGCTATAGCTTTTTTCGCACCAGGTAAAAAGCGAAATTCCTTTAAGCTGGTAACATACTTAGTATCACCGGGATATTTATTGATTACCCCGTCGCGATCAAGAAAAATCGCCCTCGCTTTAATCTCCTGAAGATTTTTCTTGATCTTGAGGAGACCAGCCGAAGGCTGGTCGACGAAAGATCTTAATTTTGCTTCTATCATTTTTATGTTAACCTTCAAGAAAAATAGCTTTCATTTTTGACTACCCAATCTGACAGCCGCTTCATGCCTTCTTTAACCGATATCTTCGGCTGCCAGCCAAGAGTTTTTTTGATCTTAGAAATATCCGATATATAAACTTTCTGATCAGAAGGCCTCCAATCGCTAAAAGTTATTTTAGGCCTTTTACCCAGCAATTTTTCAACCTCATCAAGAAATTCAAGCAATGAGGTTGTTTTTTCCGGGCCGCCGCCGGCATTAAAAAGCCCGAACTTCAAATCGCTATTAATAAAAGCTTCGTAAGCCCTGACCAAATCCTCCGCGTAAAGCAAATCCCTTACCTGTTTGCCATCGCCGTAAATGGTGATCGGCTTATTTTTCAAAGCCGCGATTATAAACCAGGCCACCCAGCCCTGGTCTTCAAAACCAAATTGCCTGGCGCCATAAATACAGGACATACGAAAAACTCCTGTTTTCATCCCGTAAATATGGGCGTATTCCTGCGTGTAAAGGTCTCCGGTTAGTTTAGAAACCCCATAAGGAGTATGGCCGGTAAGGTCAGTCAACATATTTTCATCAACCCCTATTTTACCTTTATAAACATATCGGGTTTTCAATTCCTTTAAAGGGATCGCGTCAACATTCTCACCGTAAACCTTATTAGTTGAGCAATAGACAATCGTTGCTTTTGGCGATTTCTTACGGGTACATTCCAAAACATTAAGCGTGCCGAAGGCGTTAATGCTGAAATCCTCTAGCGGCATCCTTACGGAAGACGGCACTCCGGGCTGGCCGGCGGTATGGACCACCACATCAACGCCTTTTCCGATTGCGCCATCTACGTCTTTAGAATTGCGCACATCGCCTTTAACAAGCTTTATATTTTTAAAGTTGCTTAAGTATTTCCAGTTATATTCCACAGAACCCTTATCGTAACCGAATATTTGAGAACGCATCAAGTTATCCAAGACAACCACGTCCCATCTCCTATTGGCAAAATATTCGGCTGTATGCGAACCCACAAGGCCCGCGCCGCCTGTAATTAAAATCCTCATTTTATGCCTGCCTCCTGTCTGGTTGTGTTTTTTAAAACCTGCCGCTTATCCAATTCTCATAAAATCCCTAATGATAATTTCACCCCACTTGTCACTTAGCATACCATAACTTACCCAAATAATTACCAGCTGCTTTGCCCCATTTGTCAGGGTACTTTTCATTAATCCGGTTAAAGAAAGCTATTGCTCTTGGAAAATCCTTTTCTACCTCAAAATAAAAGATCCCTAAAAAGAAAACAGCATCCTGTGTATACTTACTTTGCGGGTACTCGGCAAGCAAACGCTGATAATATTTTAGCGCCGGTTTCTTACGATAAGCCAAATGATAATTCCTTGCCAAATAAAATAACCGCAAGTCATCCTGTTTTATTTCTCTTTGTTTAAAAAACAAGTAGGCATCTTGATAAAAATCATAATAAGCGCTGCCGAATAAACGGCAGTACAACTTTGTTAACCGCTGAAAAACATTTAATTTGTCAATATCCGGTTTTGACCTTCTGGGCTCAAGCGGCAAAGGGAACAACCCTCTATACCAAGATGCGTCAACCGCACGCCTGTTTACATCAATTTCATTTTTAGCCATGACCCTGATATTATTAGTAATAATATCAGGCTGTTCTGACAACTGTTCTAAAGTCGCCATCTGGCCATCGGTATCTTTAAAAATAATATTAAATGCCGGGTCAAAAACACGCCATTTTTTGTTTAAATACACCTCATTTAATGTGTGCGGAGATATTCCATTTTTATCCAGCAGCATCGCGTAGCGGCTTCTTATGCCCGCGGCGGTCAAGAGCATATTTAATGTCCGCGCCTGAAAATCACAATAAGCTTCCCCATAAATTAAAGACTCTAAAGGCTTACACGGATAAGGCGTGCCCTGAAGAAACTCATGGTTTACGACATATTCAAATATACGCTTTGCCGCGCAACTTTGCGTCTGGCACAAACGGGTTTCATGAGAAGCAATCACACAATCCATGGCCCATCGATATATACTATAGCTAAACTTACCCGGAAACAAAACCGAAATTACCGGAAAGAGAAAGAACAAAGTTAAAACTACAGTAATTATTTTTAAAAACCACCCGTTACGCTTTTTCATCAGAAGGTTTCTGCGTAGCTATAATCTCGCGGTATTTCATATAACTTAAAAATTGGTATAGGCCGGCAAAAAAAGCGACTGCGAAACCAACAAAGCCATCCTTATACCCTTTTCTGCCGAAATACGCGCGCATAAAGCGGTCATAAGCGCGCCAAAGAAACCTATAACCATGCATCGGCCTGCCTTGCTCATACCATTTACGCGCTTCTCTGGTTGTCTGATTATTAAGTTTATTCAAGAAATCCTCGATATTTTTATACGAATAATGGATAAGATCCGATTTTAAATGGCCGCAAGGGTCATCCATAAACGCTCTTGGGTGCACCGCGGCTTCTTCATAACGGAATTTATCTTTGCGGAATAATTTTAATTGAGGGCTGGGGTACCATCCGCCATAACGGACCCAATAATCACCGATATAATTTCGCCGAGGCATAGTAAAACCATTAAAGTTCGTATGGTGCGCGATAGCTTCTTTGATTTCAAGCCTTAACCCTTCGGTAACCCGCTCGTCGGCATCAAGGCTTAAAACCCAGACACTTTTTGCCTGCGAATAGGCAAAATTACGGTGCCTGCCTTCGATATCCATTTTACGGGTGATAATTTTATCGGTATATTCTCTGGCAATATCCACGGTTTTATCAGTACTCTCGTCGTCAACCACAACAATTTCATCCGCCCATCCGGCAACAGACTCAAGGCAATCCCTGATATTCTTTTCTTCGTTCTTAGTCAATATAACCACTGATAAGTTGATCATTTTAAGTAATCTATTAAAACCTTATATCGTCCTTGCGAGGAACCCTCGCTTGGCATATCTGTGACGAAGCAATCTCGTTTTTAAAAGCGAGATTGCTTCGTCGCCGCGTGCCTACAAAAGCTCCTCGCAATGACGACATTAAAACCACACTCACTAACAAGTTAACATTTTATAAATTCCTTTATCGAAGCTACAATATACTCCATCTCATCTTTAGTTAAATCCGGGTATACTGGAATTGCCAATGTCCGGCTTGCGGCCATCTCTGAATTCGGAAAATCTCCTTTTTTGTATCCTAAATCTTTAAAACATTCCTGCAAATGCAGGGGAACAGGATAATATACCCTAGAATCTATTCCTTTTGAATGTAAATGCGCGACTAATTTTGCGCTGGCGCGATTTAAGCGCAAAACATACTGATGGTAAATATGCGTTGTGTGTTTAGCTACGCATGGCGTCTTAAGGGCTAATCCTTTAAGGCGTGCATCAAAATACAACGCATTCTCCCGCCTCTTATTATTCCAGCCATCCAGGTATTTTAATTTTACATTTAACACCGCCGCCTGCAATGTGTCTAAACGGTTGTTAAACCCCAACGCGGCATGAAAATACCTTTCCTGATTGCCCTGATTACTTAAAAGCCTGACGATATCCGCGGCCTTCTTGTCATTCGTCAAAACCATTCCCGCGTCGCCGAAAGCCCCTAAGTTTTTCCCCGGGAAAAAACTTACTGTGCCGCAATCAGCAATCGTGCCTGCCTTTTTTCCGTTATATTCAGCTCCGAATGCCTGGGCAGTATCCTCTATAACTTTTAATTTGAAATTCGCGGCTATCTTCAATATGCCGTCCATATCAGCGCATTGTCCATATAAATGGACAGGGATAATTGCCTTTATCTTGTATTTCTTATTTCGCTTTAAAATGTTTTCGATACTTTCCGGAAAAATATTATAGGTATCGATATCTATATCTGCAAAAACCGGAATTGCGCCAATCGCCGCGATCGCCCCTGCTGTAGCATAATATGTAAAAGACGGACAGATAACCGCATCACCGCGTTTAATTCCTAGGGCAAGCAAAGATAATTTTATCGCGTCTGTCCCGTTACAGACGCCCACCGCGTATTTAACAGCGCAATATTTTGCCGCGTTTTCCTCAAATTCGCGGGCCTCTGCCCCTAATATAAAATTCGTATTATCGATAACTTTTTCTATCGCCGCGTCTATTTCAGCGCGTATCGGAGCTATTTGTTTCTTTAAATCAAGCATAGGAATCATAGAACACGTTTTAACCGTCATTGCGAGGAGCCTTCGCTTTATATTCCGCGACGAAGCAATCTCGTTTTTTACATCCTTAAAAAGAGATTGCTTCGTCGCAAAATGCAAACGATAGCTCCTCGCAATGACAGTTTTCCTTTTTTGATTAGTTTATCTTAACAACCTACCTACCGCCTCTACTGCTTCTTCCGGCTTTATGCTT
>CAKKQA010000014.1 GCA_919901925.1 Omnitrophica bacterium GWA2_41_15
TGTTCATTTATTTTAAAACTCTGCCTTATATAATTATCCTTTTGGATATTCTTACAAAAACTCTCCGCGTCTATTCCATAACGAATAAGAAAATATTGGCTTTCATGGCCTATTTTGTTTTTTAATCCTATAGCTATGTCATAATTAGAAACCGCTATGATTTTGCTTGTGAATCTAGCAGTAACCCTTTCTAAATAGATAAAAAAACTTTTAACTAAAATATTCTGATAATCGTTAAAGCTCCAGCCATGAATAGTATGAATTATTCTATTTACGCCTGCCAACCTTGCCGCTATCCGGCCTAATATTCCTGCTTTGGAACTATGAGTATGAACAATATCTACTTTATTATTTCTTAAATAACGCCAAATCTGAAAAAGCGCAATTAAGTCATTTAGAGGCGATATTTCTCGCCTTAAATTCTTGACTAAACAAAGGTTTATTCCCGATATTGCTTGCGCCTCATTATTCAATACTCCGCTTGAGGTTAACAGCGTGAATTCGTATTTTTCTTTTGGCAGGCCTTTAATAACAGCCAAAACATGGCGCTGGGCTCCTCCAAGTTCAAGCTTAGTGACAATCTCTGCCACATGTATTTTTCCCATATTTTAGCAGATTTTTTGTTTATGGTCAACACCCCGCCCGGCATAAGGAACCAACCGCGCGAAGTCAGATAATGACAGATCTTCTGCCCGCGCTTGGGATAATTTATTCTCAGGAAGCAACCCTGCTAAGCTATTCTTAAGCTGTTTACGCCTTTGATTAAAAGCGGTCCTTATGACCTTAAAAAACATATCCTCATCGCTAATTTTAACAGGTGGTTTAGCGCGAATCGCTAATTCAATAAAACAAGAATCTACTTTTGGTTTTGGCCAAAAAGAAGCGTTTTTGATCAAAAAATGGATTTTAGGCTCAGTATAATACTGGATAAAACAGCTAAATGAACTGTAATCTTTACTGCCAGGGCCTGCTATCAAACGCAAGCCCACCTCTTTTTGAATAGTTAAAAATATTGTCTTAATCGAACCTCGATATTTTATAAGGTGTGTTATTATCGGACTGGAAATATAGTAAGGTATATTGGCAATTACCTTAAGATGCTTATATTTTGATAAACTTAACTTTAAAATATCGTTACTTAATAATTCGAAATTAGCGCAAGAGGCGAACCTGCTTTTAAGAATACCGCATAAATTTTTATCGAGCTCAACAGCAATCACTTTTTTAGCTTTTCTGATTAAGTGCCCGGTTATCTCCCCTCTCCCTGAACCTATCTCCAACACTATATCTTTTTTTGTTACTCTACAAACAGTTATTATTTTTTCCTGGATATTCTTATCAACAAGGAAATTCTGTCCTAAGCTTTTTTTAGGTTTTGTGAACATTTTACTGCCAGTTTTACAGCTTCAATAAATGAATTAGGATCAGCAATGCCCTTTGCGGCTATGTCAAAACCCGTCCCATGGGCAGGCGAGGTGCGCACAAATGGCAGGCCCAGAGTAATGTTTACCGCTTGATTGAAACCGGCAATTTTCAGTGGAATCAAACCCTGATCATGATACATGCAGATTACCGCGTCATAATCGCCTTTAATTGCTTTTTGAAAAAGCGTATCTGAAGGAAACGGCCCCAAGGCTAATACGCCTTGCTTACGTGAACGCTTTATAGCCGGGATAATTATCTTTTTTTCCTCATCACCTATCAATCCATTATCTGATGCATGCGGGTTTAAACCGCATACAGCAAGACGAGGATTTTTGATATTAAATAATGCCCTTAATTCAGCAGCTGTTGTCATGATAGTCTTATAGACTCCTGATATATTAAGGCTTCGCGCAACATCTTTAAGCGGTATATGACGCGTAACCAAAGAAACTTTAAGCATACTATTGGCTAAAAACATCACAACATCCTTATTGCCCGACACAGCGGCTATATATTCCGTATGGCCGGAAAACCTATACCCGGCTAGGTTTATTGACTCCTTACATATAGGCGCGGTCACCAAACAATCAATCTCTTTTTTTTTGATTAACTCCATCGCTTTTGCCAAATACTCCATCGAGGCTTTTCCGTACTCCGCCTTCACCTTACCAAATTCAAATCTTTTTCTTGGCACATTGTTTAAATCTATGACTTTAAACTTTTGACTTTTGACTTTTTCCTCCGGAGGCGGACCTGCCTGCAGCGGGGACTTTTGACTTTTTTTTAACACCCAGCTATCGGCGATTACTATATAATCCGCCAATGCTTTTATTTCCGGACATTTAAGCGCTTTAACAATAATTTCCGGGCCTATCCCGGACGGATCACCCATTGTTATGCCGCATCTTATTTTGTGTTTATTCATTTTTTTATTTCTATAAATGCTTTTGATTTAAGCTCATCCAGCCATTCTGTCATTTTACGGTTAAATTTATCCAGAAAGAGGTAACTGCTTATTTTATCATGTGCCACGCTTAAATCTGTCAGCTTGGCTGATATTATCTGCTGGAGACGAAAAACATAAAACTTATCGTCTATATTTAACGGCTTTGATATTTCCTGTTTTCCCAAAGCAAAAACCACATCCCTGATCTCCGGCCTAAACTGAGAAAAAGCCATATATTCTTTTGAATATTGAGCATTGTGCTCCTTAGCAGATTCTTCAGGGCTTTTGCCTTTTTTTAAATCTTCTATCAACCCATCAGCTTCTATATCGCTGTCCAACAAGAACAAATCGACAACCCGCGTCTCATTCTCCATAAAATCTTCTTTATGGGCGTTAAAATAAGCCGTCACTTCTTCGGGGCTTACCAGGACTTTATTACGGATATTCCTATCAATAACCTCACGCATAATCAATTGTTCGCCGATATGCTTTTCATAATCATTTACAGTCAAGCCCCGTTCTTTCAGGATACCCTCAAAACTCACGCCTTGCGGTATTTCCTTCTTTATCTGTTCTATCCTTTTTTTTAGATATTCTGGTTTCGGCCTAATCCCTTGCGTGTATGCCTCTTGCAATATCAATTTATCTTCTATAATCCTTGCGATAAGATTCGCCTTCTCATATCTAACCCGCTCTTCAAGTTCTTGGCCCTGATATTCCTGGGCCAGCTGCAAAACAGAAAAGCTTAAGCTTGCGTCCGCCTCTGATTGAGTAATAATATCCTTATTAACAATCGCGATTATTTTATCCGTGGCGGCTAATGCTATATTTGCCGTTAAAAATAAACATATTAAAAATGTTTTTATTTTCATATCGCCATTGTCATTGCGAGGAACCCTCATTTGGCATGTCAGTGACGAAGCAATCTCGTTTTTAAAAAAGAGATTGCTTCGTCGCCATGCGTAAACGATAGCTCCTCGCAATGACGTCCTCCTACTCATTTCCTTCTTTCAAGTTGTTAATTGTCTCCCTTATAAGGCGGCAATATAAATCAAAACCCACTGCCTGTATAAAACCATGCTGCTGATACCCTAAAAGGTTCCCGGCCCCGCGTAATTCCATATCCTCCATAGCGATTTTGAAACCGGCCCCCAATTCTGAATATATCCTGATTGCCTCAAGCCGCCTGCGGGCTTCTTCGGTAAGCATTTCGGCCTTTGGAATAAGAAAAAACGCGTAGGCCTTACGGTTAAATCTGCCGACTCTACCGCGAAGCTGATGCAAGTCAGCCAGCCCAAATCTGTGAGCGTTATTAACTATCAGGGTATTAGCACTAGGTATATCAATACCAGACTGAATAATAGTCGTGCAGACTAAACAATCAATCTCTCGTTCTAGAAAAGCCGCCATTATATCTTCCAGCTGTTTCTCGGGCATCTGGCCATGGGCAAAAGCGATTTTTTCGCCATTACCCATAAGATTTTTTATCCTTAAAGCGGCTTTTTCTATATTTTCAATCTGATTATGGACAAAAAATACTTGCCCATGGCGGCTAAACTCTTTTGTAATCGCCTGCCTTATAAGTTCCTCATTATATTCTACCACATAAGTGCTTACCGGTATACGGTTTTGAGGCGGGGTATTAATGACAGAAATATCCTTTGCCCCCATTAGGCTCATATATAACGTCCTTGGTATAGGAGTCGCGGTTAAAGTCAAAATATCCACGCTTAAGCGTAAAGATTTTAACTTTTCCTTAGCCTTCACCCCAAAACGCTGTTCTTCATCAATTATAAGCAGGCCTAAATCTTTTAAAACAATATCATCCGATAAAAGCCTGTGAGTGCCGATTACAATATCTACAGTCCCGTTTTTCACGCCTTCCAGTATAGTTTTCTGTTCTCCCGTAGTCTTAAAACGGGATAGCATCTGAACATTAATAGGAAAATCCGTCAGACGGCTTATAAAATTATGATAATGCTGTTCAGCCAAGATTGTCGTTGGAACTAAAAAGACAACTTGCTTATTATCCAGGACCGCCTTGATAGCCGCGCGCATGGCTACCTCGGTTTTGCCATAACCCACATCGCCGCACAAAAGCCGGTCCATCGGTTGAACCGATTCCATATCAAGCTTTACGTCTTTCATTGCTTTTACCTGATCCGGTGTCTCTTCATACGGGAATGTCTTTTCAAATTGTATTTGCCATTCCGAATCTTTGCTAAAAGCAAATCCCTTGGCAAACGTCCTTTCAGCTTGAGTCCTTAATAAGCCGATAGCTATTGTCTTTAGGTTTTTTTTGACTCTGTTTTTTACCGCTTCCCACTCTTTTGTGCCTAATCGATTTATCTTTGGCGCCCTGCCTTTTAAACCCACATATTTCTGAATCAGGTGCGCGTCCTGCGCAGGCACGAAAAGCTTTTCTTTATTGGCATATTCGATAACAAAACAATCCTTTATGCCTTCCGTACCAGGGGCTTTCTCCATCCCCAAGTACCTGCCTACGCCATGCTGTATATGAACAACACAATCGCCGCGCTTTAATTCAACAAATAAATTTAACGGCCGTTCTTCGGTAAATGCCGATAATTGACGATGATAATCTTTTATCTTAGGAAGGATTATTACAACCTGATGCTTCCAGATAACCCGGCTTGCCTGAATATCTATACTAACGATAGATTCAACTTTATCAAATTCATGTGAAATACGTATCGGGCATTCAAATGTCGCCGGATACACGTCAATGATTTCACCGCGGCGGGAGAAATCACCTTCCTCCAATACTTGTTCCTGGCGCTTATATCCAAAATCGACAAGCGTACGGACTATAAAATCAATATCCGTTTGCTGATTAACGTATAACTTTAAGGATTTAAACATTATTGTACGATTTGTAGGGGCGGACCTACGTGTCCGCCCTTGAAAAGGGCAAACACACAGGTTTGCCCCTACAGAGGTATTTTTATTATTGCTTTAAAGGCGGGATTATCTTCTCTTTTTGGCAAAAGCCAAAACCAAGGGTGAGGCGATATAAACAGTTGAATACACGCCGGAAATAAAACCCACTAACAGAGTAAAGGCGAAATTATTCAAAACCTCGCCTCCCCAGAAAAACAAGGCAATAACCACAAAAAGAGTAACACCGGTTGTCAGTATTGTCCTCGACAAACATTGGTTGACGCTTAAGTTTATGACGTCTTTTAATGTCATCCTGTGATTTAACCTCATATTCTCGCGCACCCTGTCATAAATAACAATCGTATCATTTATAGAGTATCCGGCGATTGTCAACAGCGCGGTAACAACCAGTAAGTCGACCTGACGGCCGGTCAAAGCCAAAAACCCCAAAGCCACCAAAATATCGTGAAAAATAGCGATTATGCCGGCGATTCCGAATTCTATATGCTTAAAACGAAACGCCACATAAACCAGTATCCCCAATAATGATAGGCAAAGAGCAAATATAGCTTTTTGCTGTAATTGTTTGCCGGCTATCGGCCCTACTTTTTCCACGCGTAAAACACTAAATTTATTATCAGGCAAAGAAGCTTTTAGCTTTTCGCCGACTGCCTCTGCTGTATCCTCAGCAGTGCGTATGCTTATTATTCTGGCGTCTTCTTTATATTGGTTTATAGCCGCGTCAGTAACTCCAGCCTGATGTAAAATCCCGCGCATAGTATCCGCGGTTATCGGCCTTTCAAATTGATACTCCTGAATTTGCCCGCCGGAAAAATCAATCCCATAAGCGTTTTTTCCTTTTTTGAAGAAAACAAACATACCCGTAATAATAACTATCAAAGAAATAACGAAGAAAATCCTTCGCTTACCGATAAAATCAAGTTTTGTCGGGCCCAATAATTGCAGCATTTTTAAACTGGTAAACTTTTTATTTAAAAGCAACAGCTCAAATATTGTCCTGGTAACAAATATCGCGGTAAACATACTCGCAACCAAACCTATAGTGAGGGTAATCGCGAAACCGCGTATAGGCCCGGTGCCAAACCAAAATAAAAATACCGCCGCGATTAAGGTGGTCAGGTTAGAATCAAATATCGCGCTAAAGGCTTTTTCATAACCGCTGCCAACGGCGCTCCATAGATTTTTCCCGAGCTTTAATTCTTCGCGGACGCGCTCATTGATCAAAACATTAGCGTCTACAGCCATACCCAAAGTAAGGACAATACCCGCGATGCCCGGCAAAGTTAAAGTTGCCGGAAAACCCAAAGTACCCAAAAATCCGAGAGAACCGATAACCAGCAAGAAATTTAAAAATAGCGCGACACAAGCTATCAGCCCGGATGTAAAATAATAGACAGCCATAAAACCAAATACTAAAAGGGTACCTATGATACTCGCTTTAATTCCGCTTTGTATGGAATCAGCTCCAAGCAAGGGCCCAATGGTGCGTTCCTCTTCCAAAACCATGGGCGCGGGCAATGCGCCGGATTCCAACACTATTTTTAATTTATTGGCTTCTGTTGGTTCAAAACCGCCGGCGGAAGTTATTTCAGCCTGGCCTGAATCAATTTTACTGCGGATTGCCGGGGCTGAACGCACTGCGCCATCTAAAACAATAGCCAGCCTTTTATTAATATTTTCTCCGGTAAGATCTCCGAAAGCTTTAATGCCTTTATCATTAAATTCAATTTTTACCGAAGGTAAGCCATACTGGTCCATCCCGACGCTTGCGTCTTTTATGGCGTCGCCTGTTAACGCTGCTGTTTTACTAAGCAATATAGGCCTGCCATCTTCATCTTTTTTGTATTCATAACCATCTGGAATAGTCCCGCTTGATGCCTGGGCTAAAGCCTGCGGATCATCATTAACTAATCTAAATTCCAAAAGGCCGGTTGTGCCGATAAGTTCTTTGGCCCTGGCTCTGTCGGTAACTCCGGGCAATTCCACTACAATTTGGTCAAATCCCTGACGCTGAATAAAAGGCTCGGCAACACCCAAGCGGTCAATGCGGTAGCGGATCTTCTCCATATTCATCTCTACCGCGTCGTTTTTGTGGGATTCTGCTATTGCCGAAGTATCTACCCTTAAGACAAGATGCATCCCCCCGCGCAAATCAAGGCCTAAGTTTATCCTGCGCTTCAAAGGAAAGCCAAACCAGAGGAAAAACCCTGTAATGGCTAAAATAAATAAAACTTTATATTTTAGTGTATTCTTATACATCTTAAGCCACCTTTTCTACACGAGAAACCGCGTCCTTGTCAACTTCAATCTTGACATTATCATCAATACGCAGTGTTATCGTGCTATCTTTAATATTCAACACAACGCCATGCATGCCGCCGGCTGTCACCACTTCATCGTTTTTCTTAATGCCTTTAAGCATACTTAGACGGTTTTTTTCCTTTTTTTGCTGTGGACGAATCAAAAGGAAATAAAAAATCACAAAAATCATAAGTAACGGGACGATCTGCATAATCGGATTCGCTGCTTGTGGGTTCATTTTGTTTCTCCTTTTTTATATTTTTTTAACCAGGCTTTTTATTGTCGGTGATATAACCGCGCCTTTGGCCTTCCAGTAATTAAACCGCTCCATATCTATCTTAAAGTTATCTTTTTTCTTTATCGGGTCATACGTACCCAAATCTTCAAGAATTCTCCCGTCGCGGGCTTTATGCTGGTCAATGACCCCGATCCGGAAATAAAACTTTTTTTTGGCGCATTTACCGATCCTGCGTAATCTTATTGTTACTGACATTTTACTCCTCCTTTAATAGCTTCCAGTTGCGCTTTCGCTTTATTTAACGTTTCCTTATACTCTTTGGCCGGAACTGAATCAGCGACTATCCCGGCTCCTGCCTGTATATAAGCAGTCCCTTTGTTAACAACAATCGTGCGTATGGTAATACATGTATCCAGATTCCCGGAAAAACTAAAATAACCCACCGCCCCCGCATAAGGGCCGCGCCGGGAGTTCTCGAGCTCATCTATGATTTCCATAGCTCTTACTTTCGGGCTTCCGGTAACAGTGCCCGCGGGAAAAGCCGCCTGCAAGACGTCATAAATATCTTTGCCTTTTTTTAATTTTCCCCGCACTTCGCTTACAATATGCATAACATGAGAATATTTTTCGATACGCATAAATTCCGAAACCTTTACTGAACCGAAATCACAGACCCTGCCGAGGTCATTCCTGCCCAAATCAACCAACATTATATGTTCCGCGTTTTCTTTTTTATCAGCTAAAAGTTCTTTTTCCAGCCGGGCGTCATCATTTTCGGTTTTTCCCCGTGGGCGCGTTCCCGCGATAGGCCTTGTTGTAACCACGCCGTTTTCACAACGCACCAGCATTTCCGGAGAAGAACCTACTAACTGCAGGCCTTTACATTTAAGATAAAACATATAGGCTGAAGGATTAAGAGCGCGCAGGTTTCTATAAATGCTGAACGAATCAATTGATGTCTTAGATGATAGCACCTGCGATAAAACAACCTGTATAACATCGCCTTTGCGTATATTGCTTTTAGCTTTGGCTATCATGCCTGCAAAATCTTTTTTGCTCATTTTGTATTCAATTTTGCCGGTTGATTTTAAAATACGACTGCTTAATTTAAGCGGTTGTTTCAATTCAGCTATTATTTTATAAATTTTCTCCAAAGATTCATTATATACAGATAAAACATTCTTTTTGCTTTTATCCTTTAAATAAGCGCAAGCTACAATCTTAAGCTTATGTGCCGCATGGTCAAATACCAGTAAAGTATCCGTCAGCATAAGCATAGCGTCTGGAATATTGCCTTCATGCGGGTTCTTATTCGGTATATTTTCAAAAAAACGCGTTATATCATACCCTATATAACCTACCAAGCCGCCGCAAAACCGCGGGAGGCCCTTGATATTGACAAATTTATAACCCGACATGAGCTTTTTTATCTCAACCAAGGGATTGCCCAGATCAACGCTCTTGCTTACTTCATAACCGTCATTATTTTTTTTATGTAGAATCTCAAGCTTCTTATTCTTTACAGCTACTATTAATGAAGGGTTACAAGCAATAAAAGAAAACCGGGCAATTTTTTCCTGGCCCTCAACCGATTCCAGCAGATATCCATAATCGCTTGATTTAGAAATTTTCAGGAATGCGGATACAGGTGTTTCTAAATCCGCGCATATTTCCTTATAAACAGGAATGAGGTTTCCTCTTTTGGCTAATCTTATAAATTCTTCTTTTGATGGATAGCACATTTTAAAATTACCCGTGTAGTGACAGCACAGTATGCTGTCACTACACTAAAGTACAAGCTTACGATAAAAACACGACCTGTTACCCGTATGACAAGCCACACCCTTGCCTGCCTGACGGACTTTAATCAATAAAGCGTCAAGGTCACAATCATACCTTATCTCTTTAACCAACTGAAAATTCCCCGATGTTTCGCCTTTAACCCAGTATTCTTTGCGCGAGCGCGACCAGAAACAGGTCTTTTTTAATTTGATACTCCTTTTAAGCGACTCTTTGTTCATGTAGGCAACCATCAATACTTCTTTTGTTTTATAATCCTGAATTATTGCCGGAATTAGCCCGTTTTTGTCGTATTTTAAACTTATTAACTTTGTCATCTAACCGGGACTCCTCTATTTTTCAAATATTTCTTAACATCTGCGATTTTTAATTCCCGATAATGAAAAAGCGAGGCAGCTAAAGCCGCGTCCGCGCCGGCTTTAGTTAAAACTGTATAAAAATCCTCTTTTTTCCCCGCTCCGCCGGAAGCTATTACCGGGATATTCACCGCGCTCGTCACAGCCATGGTTAAATCCATATCATAACCGTCTTTAGTGCCGTCGAAATCCATGCTGGTTAAAAGTATTTCCCCGGCTCCTAACTGTTCACACCTTTTTGCCCATTTAACTGCATCTAAATTAACCGGAGTCCTTCCGCCATTAACAAAAACTTGCCAAGCCTTACCGCTTAACCCTTTCCTGTCCCCCGAAGCCATACCATTGTTTTGTTGTTGAATGGCGAAGGGGGAACCCTTTACCCTCAACTTGGCATCAATTGCCACAACAATACACTGGCTCCCAAACTTATCCGACGCCTCTCTTATAAGCCGCGGCCGTTTCACCGCTTGCGTATTTATTGAAACCTTGTCAGCTCCGGCATTTAAAAGCGCGCGTATGTCGGATAAATCCTTGATGCCGCCGCCAACAGTTAGAGGCATAAAAACTTTTTCCGCGGTTTTCCGCACTACATCCAAAATAATCCTGCGCTTTTCTGAACTAGCGGTAATATCCAGAAAAACCAATTCATCGGCCTGCTGTTTTTCATAAGCTTTAGCCGCTTCAACAGGGTCCCCGGCGTCTCGAAGGTTTAAAAACCTCGTGCCCTTCACCACTCTGCCGTCTTTAACATCCAAACAAGGTATTATTCTTTTTGCTAACATAAAAGTAAAGAATCAATGGCTTATTCTGTCTCGCTGTTTTTAATCGCTGATTTTTGCTCTAAATATGACATCAACTCCGTCCATGTCTCTTTATCAACCTTCCCGGTAATAGGAAGTTTTTTATCCTGTTGAAAATGCCTGATTGCCTTACGTGTCCTGCTGCCTACTCTACCGTCGCGCGGGCCCGGATCATAACCGGCTTTTTTAAGCGCTAACTGAACCTGTTTAATAGAACCCTTAGGCATAGACGTTTTAGACTGCCCTTGCAAGGCATTCGATTGTTCAGCCAACACAGCTTTTTCTTTGCTTTCTTTGTCTAAAGCCTCCTGTAAATAAGCTATTTGCTGATCTTTATCTTTAACCTGCGCCTCAAGGACAGTAAGCTGATTCTTTAACCCTTGTTGTTCTAAATCCGCCGATTTAGTTGTGTTAGTAGTCGCGCAGCCTGCTAAAAACAACACAGCCAAAAACATACATAATTTAACCCTTCCCATTTTACCTACCCTCCTTAATTGTCTTGATCGCTTCTGGCAAAGTAAATCTTTGCTCATATAATGCCTTACCGATAATCACGCCTTTTAAATTCCTTAACTTCAACATCTTTAAACTGCGGATATCCTCAAGAGAAGAAATTCCCCCGGAAACAATTATCTGAATCTTTGTTCTCCCGGCTAATTCCTTAATCCTAGCCAAATCAACACCTGACATTGTGCCGTCACGCTTGATATCGGTACAAATCAATGTCTTTAAATTATAACCTTCCAACTTCTTTAAAAGCTCCTTTACTTTTAAATTGACTAGCTTCTTCCACCCGTAAAGCCCTATCTTTTCACCCGATATATCCAACCCAACCGCGATTTTACTTCGGTACGATTTTATTGCCGAGGCCAAAAATTCCGGGTCTTCTATTGCTTTTGTCCCCAAGACAACCCTCTTTGCCCCTAACCCAAGGATATTTTTTATTGCCTTTTCATCCCTGATGCCTCCTCCCACCTCAACGGGTATTTTTAATGCCTTGATAATTTTTTTTATAATCGGCAGATTTTTGGCGTCATGATGCATAGCCCCATCCAGATCTACAAGATGTAAAAACTTAGCCCCTTGCCGCTGCCATTCTAAAGCTATTTTCACAGGGTCTAAAGAATATACTTTTTTATTAAATCTGCCCTTCGTAAACCTCACGACCTTACCGTCTTTAATATCAATCGCGGGAATTATAATCATTATATTTTAACAAAGTTTTCCAGTAATTTTAAGCCCAGGCGCTGGCTTTTTTCAGGATGAAACTGCACGGCAAAAATGTTATCTTTGCATATCGCGGAAGTAAAATCAAATCCATATCCTGTCTGCGCCAAAATAATACTTTTATCTTCCGGCTCAACATAATACGAATGGCAAAAATAAAAATATGAATTATCTGGAATATTTTTCAACAACTTACCCCTTAACCCTTCACCCTTAACCCTCAACTCGTTCCACCCCATATGCGGCACTTTCACTTTATCAGGAAACTTTACTACCCGCCCTTTAAAAATCCCCAGCCCTTTTGTACTTCTGCCTTCTTCGCTCTTTTCAAAAAGAAGCTGTAATCCAAGGCAAATGCCTAAATAAGGTTTCTGTGTAATAATTACTTTTAGCGGTTCGATTAATCTTAGTTTCCTTAGCGCTTGCATCGCCTCTTTCATCGCGCCGACACCAGGCATAACGATTTTGTCAGCTTTCTTAATATCTTTTAGTTTAGAGGTAACAAAAACATCTTTCGCTCCGGAAACCTCCAAAGCTTTTTCTACGCTTCTTAAATTTCCCATCCCATAATCAATAATCGCGATCATTTAATCAATTACACCTTTTGTAGAAGGAATGCCCTTACGGCGGGGATCTATTTGCGTGGCCTGATCCAGCGCTATGCCTAAGGCTTTAAATACCGGCTCAAGATTTGCGTGTAAATCCGAATTTGTGCTTTTAAGTTCAACATTCAAATTCATGCCTAACTTTTTTGCTAATGCCTCTAAAAAATGCTCAACATAAGAAAAGGAGTAATCCTTTTCATCGGCCGGTTGAAGAAGAAGCGCTGTGACAAACGATATCCCTTTAAAAAACCCTCTTCCGCTTATATCCAAAGTCACATTTGCCAATACATCTTCCATAGGAACTGATGCGAAACCGATCCGCCTAATCCCTTTTTTATCTTTGAGCGCATCTTTAAATGCCTCACCCAAAACAATTCCGATATCTTCATTTGTATGATGTTTATCAACCTTAAAATCACCTTTAGCTTGTATCTCTAAATCAAATAAGCCCCAAAACGCGAACAACTCAAGCATATGGTCTAAAAAACCAATGCGGGTCTTTATCTTTGACTTTCCCGCGCCGTCGATGTTTAATCTAACCGCAATATCTGTCTCCGTAGTTTTTCTTCTTTTAACAATAGTCCTTTTTTTCATCTTAGGTTCTTCTCCTAAATTTGGGTAGGGACAGGTCCAAAATACGGTTCGGACCAGGTCCAAAACACGGTTGGAAAGTGTCCCCAATGCTCGGGGACACTTCTCCCGGTTAATCTGGGCCTGTCCCTAGCACATAAACCTTACTTTAACGGAATCGAGATGTTTGCTCAGGCCCTCGATCTCGGCGATTTTCTCTATCGGAGTCCTGATGTTTTCCAGCGCCTTCTTAGAATAACTTATAATGTGGTTCGTCTTTATAAAATCGCATAACGAAAGGCCCGAGAAAAATTTCGCGGTTCCTGCCGTAGGCAAAACATGGCTTGGGCCGGCAGCGTAATCGCCAACCGCGACAGGGCTATAAGAACCGAGAAATATCGCCCCCGCGTTATGAATTCTTTTGATAATCTTAGCTGGATTTTTTAGCATTATCTCCAAATGCTCCGGGGCTATTAGATTAGCCACTTCAACTGCCTGATTAAGGTTTTTCACCAAAACCACGTAACCATCAGCTATTTCATTTTTAAATACTTTTGCCTGGGCTTTGGAATTGGTTATCAAAACCGCGAATCCTCCTACGTGTTCACATTGCGCCAATATATCGGCTTTTAAAAATGATGCCGGGCTGTAACGATTGGCAATTATTACAAGTTCCGTAGGGCCTGCCAACATATCTATATCCACATACCCATATACCTGACGCTTAGCCTCGGTAACAAATTTGTTCCCGGGGCCGACGATTTTTACAACAGGCTTAATCGTTCTGGTCCCAAATGCCAAAGCGGCAATTGCTTGAGCGCCGCCTGCTTTATAAATCTCATCGACTTTTAGAAGGTCTGCTACAACTAAAATATGCGGATTGATATTTCCTGATTTATCCGGCGGAGTAATCAAAACTATCCTCTTTACACCGGCAATTTTTGCCGGCAAAACAGTCATATACACGGTTGAAACTAAGGGCGCCTGGCCCGCGGGCACGTAAATACCGACAGAATCTAACGGCGTAAACTGCTCACCTAAAATAACCCCGTCTTTATCCCTGATTTTCCAGGATTTTTTTATCTGCCGCTTATAGAATCTTGTGACATTTTCTATAATTACTTTTAAATTAGCGACAAAATCAGGGCTTATGTTCTGATAAGCGCCGCTAATCTCCGCCTGAGATACCTTTATTTGACGATACTGAAGTTTTACATGGTCATACTTTTTGGTATAACGGATTATTGCCTCGTCTCCATTCATGCGCACATCTTCAATTATCTTCGCGGCGCGTGTTGTGATATACTTAGTGCGCGCAAGCGTACGGTTATATATTTTTTCCAGCTCTCTACTGCCGTATTTAATGACTTTCATTTAACTTAGCTCCTAAAATTTCGTTAAAATTGGTTAACGCGCTTTCTAAACCATTAACGTTAGCCCCGCCAGCCTGTGCCATATTTGGCCGGCCGCCGCCATTTCCGTTAATGATAATTGCCAAATCTTTTATTAATGCCCGCGCGTCAATATGTTTCGCTACAATATCATCCGATACTGCTAATACAAGCCAAGCCCGGTTATTTTCCGAAGAGGCAAGGCAGCAAACATAGCTGGAGGAAAGTTTCACTTTCAGGAAATCCATACACTGCCTAAGCAATCCCAACTCCACATCTTTAAATAAATGGCTGATAATTTTAACCCCGTTTATATCCCGGGCTTTTTCAATCAGCCCGGAAGCCTCTTGCCTTAACATATCAAATTTTAAACCTGTTGCCTGTTTCTGCAAACCCGCTAATTCATCTAATTTTGATTTAGCTATTTCAGATAACTTATCCGGCGCTGCTTTAAACAAATCAGAAACTTGGGCAAGTTGTTTTTCTTCTACTTTTATTTTTTCATAGGCAAGCTTCCCTGTTATCGCCTCTATACGCCGGGTGCCTTTTGCCACTGAAGACTCTGACACAATTTTAAAAATCCCGGCTTCGCTGGTGCAACACAAATGCGTGCCGCCGCAGAATTCCTTGGAAAAACCTTCTATACTGATAACCCTTACCTTCTCGTCGTATTTCTCGCCGAAAAATGCCAATGCTCCGGTTTTTCTGGCGCACTCTAATGTAAGCTCTTTTGAGTGCACTTCTTCGGCCGAAAGAATCTTTTCCTGAATAAGCCTTTCAACCTTGTTTAATTCATCCTGGGTTACTTGCTGATTATACATGAAATCAAAACGCAGGCAATCTGCCTCAACCAAAGAACCTGCCTGCCTGACGCTATCTCCTAAAACCTGGCGTAAGGCCGCCTGAAGCATATGAGTAGCGGTATGAGCGCGGGCAATTGCTTTACGCGAAAGCAAATCAACTTCGCAAGTAACCATATCATTAGGCTTGAATTTTCCTTTTAAGGCTTTTCCGTAATGAATGATTATTTTATCCTGTTTTTTTGTATCCTCAACAGAAAAAATCGCATTTTTAGATTTTATAACGCCTTTATCGCCGATCTGACCGCCGCTTTCACCATAAAAAGGGCTCTGGTTTAATATTATCTGGACTGCCTCGCCTTCTTTAGCTATTTTTAGCTGTGAACCCTTACATAATATTTTTAATATCTTTGCGCTGCTTGACGCCTTCTCATACCCTAAAAATTTGGTCGGCTTAATCCCTGAAATGACAGAATCAACGGCAAAAACGCTGTCTGAAATTTTGCTGGCCTTACGGGAACGCTCTCTTTGTTCTTTCAAATCATCTAAAAATTCCTGCTGGTTTAATTCGATTCCTTTATTTTTTGCCCAGCTCTTTGTAATTTCATAAGGTATGCCGTAAGTATCATGCAGTTTAAAAGCAATGTGGCCGCTTCCTTCGATTGCTTTATCCTTAAAAGCTACTTCCAATATCTGGGGAGCGGTATTTAACGTTGAAGAAAATAATTTCTCTTCGGCTAAAATCACCGCGGCAATATCCGCGCTTTTCTTGCTTAAATCCGGATAAACATCTGAATACACTTTAGCAATAATTGAAACCAATTTATATAAGAATGGTTTCTTTATCCCCAAAGTGTAGCCATGGAAACCGCTTTTACGGATAAGTTTGCGCACCACATAACCACGTTGTTCATTCGAGGGATTAACTCCGTCATATACCGCAAAAACTACCGCCCTGATATGATCGCCAATGGCGTAAACTATACTTTGCTCATTACTTTTTACGCCATTGGCGATTATAGCTTTAATTACGGGCTTAAAAATATCGATTTCAAAATTGCTTTTCACTCCCTGCATTACCGATGCTATCCGCTCCAAACCCATGCCCGTATCAATATTTTTATTTGGCAAAGGCTCTAACAGGCCTTTATCTTTACGGTTAAACTGGGTAAAAACTAAATTCCATATTTCTACAAACCTGCCGCAGCCACAACCAGGATTACAAGAAGGCTTGCGGCATCCTTTATCTTTGCCATAATCAAAAAATATTTCCGAACATGGGCCGCAAGGGCCGTTAGGCCCGTCAATAATCGCGTTTGCCGGCCAGAAATTATCTTTAGCTCCCAACTTTACGATCCGCTCTCGCGGAAAACCGATAATATCTTTCCAAACGTTATAAGCCTCCTGGTCTTCTTCATAAACCGAAACCCAAAGAGTATCAGGTTTTAACTTCAACTCTTCTAATAAAAATTCCCATGCCCAGGAGATTGCCTCTTTTTTAAAATAGTCGCCAAAAGAAAAATTTCCTAGCATTTCAAAAAATGTATGGTGGCAATCTGTCTGGCCGACCTTTTCCAAATCATCGGTCCTTAAACAACGCTGGCAGGTTACTGCCCGGCGAAAGCCTGATACATGGCCTAAAAATTCCTTCTTAAACTGGTTCATTCCCGCGGAAGTAAATAGCAATGTCGGGTCATCAACAGGAACCAGTGAACTCGAAGGCACAATCTTATGGCCTTTTTTGGCAAAGAAATTAAGGTATTTTTTACGTAGTGTGTTAGTGTCCATTATTTATGATTGTCATCCGTTGTAGGGACAGCACATTGTGCTGTCCCTACAAAGAAATCCTCGCTATGCTGTTAAGAACATCAACAATAATTTCTTGTTTAAAGCCGCGGCGCATCAGATATGCATACAGCTTATTCTTTATCTTGGCCGGCTCGATTGGACGCTTTTGATAAAGCTCCCAGCGCTTCTGGGCCAGTTTCCTGACTATTCCTTCTTCATCAACCTGACAAGCGGCTTGAGCGATTGATTGCTCAATAATATCTTTAGCTATGCCTTTTTGTTTTAGCTCAATACTTATTGCCCTAAACCCTAATGGTTTTGCTAAACGGCTGCGCAACCAGCTTGAGGCGAATTCCGAATCATTTATCTGACCTATTTCCTTGAAATGTTGAATAATTTGTTCTTCTACATCCGGCGGAAATTCTTTACTTTTTAACTTATCCCGGGTTTCCCTTTCTGAACGCATCCGGATTTTAATCAGCCGCCAGACGTAGTTACAACCAGCAACAAAATTTAAATGCATATCAGAATGTCAGGAAATCATAAACATACCGTAAAATCATCACATTGTCATTGCGAGGAACCCTTGTATTTATATAGGTGACGAAGCAATCTCGTTTTAAAAACGTGATTGCTTCGTCACCTGATGTCAACGGCTGCTCCTCGCAATGACGTCCTTAATTATTGCTTAGCCCTGACCACAAAAAATCCGCGCAGTGTCCTGATTAAACAGTCTCCTTTTACGTTTTGAGCCAAAATACTATATGTATCGAAACTATTTATGTAATTCCTGTTTATTTCTATTATTATATCGCCTTGCATCAAGCCGGCTTCTTCAGCCTCTGAATTAGGCGCGACTTCAGTTATTACAACTCCACCCTGAATTCTAATATTATATTTAACGGCAAATTCAGGGGTTATTTCCGCTATCTTAATGCCCCGCCAAAAATTATTTGTAACTCGCGCGCCAAAAGCCAGGGCAATGGTTAATAAATTTTCCTGCCGTTCTTCAACCTTTATCTTTACGGATAAGCGGGTTTTATTACGTATATAATCAACACTGACAATATTTCCTACCTGCGCTTCTTTAACCGCGTTAAGCAAGTCGGAAACATTTTTTATGTCTTTACCGGCGAATTTGATGATTATATCGCCTTCTTTTATCCCCGCTTTTCTCCCCGGGCCGTTTTCCACCACCCCTGCAACAAGCACGCCATTTTCCGGGCCCGCGGCGTTCGCGTTTAATTTATTAAAATCCTGAATAACTATTCCCAACCATCCATAAACAACCTTTTTCCCGAGTATCAAACTAGAAGCTATACGCTTGGCGGAATTTATAGGTATCGCGAAACTAACCCCCTGATAACCGCCTGATGTGGAAAAAATGGCCGCGTTTATGCCTATAATTTCTCCCTTTAAATTGACTAACGGACCCCCGGAATTACCCGGGTTTATCGCGGCGTCAGTCTGGATTAAATCCCCGTAATCCCTCTCTTGAGGCGAAATCTTTCCAAGAGAACGGTGCAAAGCGCTGACTACCCCGACAGTAACTGTTGGTTCAGGATTCGAAATCGCGTAGCCAAAAGGATTGCCGATAGCGACAACCCATTGACCGATTTTCAATGTATCCGAGTTGCCTAATTCCGCGCAAGGAAAATTCTGCCCCTCAATTTTAATTACGGCTATATCAGAACGTGTATCCGTGCCTTTTATTTTCGCGTTAAAAACCCGTCCGTCGGACAAAGTAACAGTAATCTTATCTGCCTGCGCGACAACATGTTCATTAGTTAATATATTTCCTTCTCTGTCAATGATAACGCCTGAACCTAAACCCTGCTGTTTAATCTCGCTATCCGGAGGCTTGCCAAAAAAACCATTAAAAAAGTTACTAAAAAACTCATCCTCTAAAAGGCTTGCCCCAAAAGGAGTATTAACGTAATACCGACTGCTTACTTTTTGAATGCGTTCGGTACTGATTGAAACAACGGCTTTTCCTACTTTAGCCGAAACATTCTCTACTGCCTTTTCCAAGTCGAAAGACAGTTGTGAAGAAACAGCCCGAGGGATAAAACTTATCCTTGCCGATACCACTATACCGGCAAGGATACCAAACAAAAGAACGATTGATACTAAAAATGTTTTATTTCTTGCCAATGACATTAGTTTGTCTTCTTTGTAGTGACAGCACACTGTGCTGTCACTACAAATCGTAACTTGCTATTCTTCGATTTTTTCTGGCGCTACTACTGTTACCTGACTTTGCGCTTTAACCTTCTCTTCTATCTCATTGAGAATTTTTACCGTAGACTCAAGGAATTTAATAGATTGATCCCTGCCCTGGCCTAATTTTTCGTTGTTATAGGCAAACCAAGAGCCGGATTTCTGGACGATGCCTCTGTCTGCTGCCAAATCCAGAACATTACCCGCCCTGGATATGCCCTTGTCAAAAATAATTTCAAATTCCGCTTCTCGAAAAGGAGCAGCCACTTTATTCTTCACCACCCGCGCCTTAACTCTATTACCGACTACAATCTCACCTTCCTTAATCTGTTCCTTTCTGCGCAGGTCTATCCTCACCGAAGAATAGAATTTCAAAGCCCTTCCGCCGGGAGTGGTTTCAGGATTACCGAACATAACGCCGATTTTTTCGCGCAGCTGATTAATAAAAATTACCGTGGTTTTAGACTTGCTGATTGCCGCGGTCAATTTTCTTAACGCCTGCGACATAAGCCTTGCCTGCAAGCCCATATGGCTGGCGCCCATTTCTCCTTCGATTTCCGCTCTCGGATTAAGCGCCGCGACTGAATCAACCACTACTACATCAACAGCATTAGAACGCACCAATGTTTCAGCAATTTCCAGCGCCTGCTCGCCGGTATCCGGCTGTGAAATCAGCATGTCATCAAGGTTTACCCCGACTTTTTTGGCGTAGGCCGAATCAAAAGCGTGTTCCGCGTCAATAAAAGCGGCTACCCCGCCTTCTTTCTGCGCTTGCGCAATCACGCTTAAGGTAAGCGTGGTTTTCCCTGATGATTCAGGCCCGAAGATCTCAATAACCCTGCCGCGCGGTAGGCCGCCCACACCCAAAGCCAAATCCAGCGACAGCGCGCCGGTAGAAATAGCCGGTATATCCAGCTTAATATCGCTGGATAACTTCATAATCGAACCCTTGCCAAACTGCTTTTCTATCTGCGCCAATGCTAATTCCAAGGCTTTTTGCTTACTTGCCGCTATATCTTTCTGCTGTGGTTTCTTTTCCTGCAACATTTTCCCACCTCCGTACAAATTTTAATTACAAGCTGTAAGAACAGCGCACTGTGCTGTCTCTACAATAATTTGCGGCGAATCTCGTTTTTATGACGATGATTCCCCGCAGTGACGGGTAATTTAGGTAACATTAATCTACTCTGAATTTCAAGCACTTAAGTTAAAATATTATACCTAACAACACTATTCAAGTCAAGCCTTGACTTTAACCATATACTATGGTATTTTTATGCTTATGGAAGATATTGACCGGAAAGATACTCTGCTTGGGGAACTTAACAAGGCGCGCAACGAATTATCCCTTTTATTCGAGATTTCTAACGCCATGCGCACCACCTTAAAGCTAGATGAGATCCTCTATATAATCCTTACAGCCGTAACTGCTCATGCCGGTTTAGGCTTTAACCGTGCCATACTTTTTTTAGTTAACGAAAAAGACGGCTGTCTGGAAGGTAAAATGGGCATAGGCCCGGATACCGGCGAACAGGCTAACCAAATTTGGACCTACATAGAAAATGAAAAAATGAACCTTGATGACCTGATAAACAATTATAAGGTCTCAAACCAGCTTGCCGCGAGCCAGCTTAACCGGACCGTCAAAAGCCTGCATTTGCCTCTTAAGGAAGAAGAAGGCGGTGTATTAGCTATGACTCTTTTAGACGGGATGCCTCTGCATATTACTCCGGATACCATTAATTCTAATACTCGCGATACCTTGATAAACCTGCTAAAGCCCAAAGAATTTGTCACAGTCCCTCTAAAAGCAAAAGACAAAATTATCGGGGTTCTTTTCGCCGATAATCCTTATACTAAGAAACCTATTGTCAATGATGACATCCGTATGCTTTCTATGTTCGCTAACCAAGCCGGGTTAGCCATTGAAAATTCCCAGCTTTTCGAGCAAACCCTTATCAAAAGCCACACCGACAGCCTTACTGATTTATGGAACCACGGATATTTCCAGTCATTGCTACAGGAAGAACTAGCCACTTCTGAAAAAAACAAACAGCCGCTATGCATCATTATCGCGGACCTTGATAATTTCAAGGTTTACAATGATAAACTCGGCCATCAACATGGCGATAAACTGCTTAATCAGGTTTCCAAAGTTTTAAAGGCTTCTGCCAGAAAAGAAGACACTGTCTGCCGCTATGGCGGAGAGGAATTTGCCATATTAATGGCAAAAACCAATAAAATGGAAGCTTTAGTTGTCGCGGAAAGAATTCGCCAATCGATTGAGAAGTTTAATTTCCAGTTAGAAGAAATCCTACCCAACAAACACCTTACCATAAGCATGGGCATAGCCTGCTATCCCGAAGACGCTGCCAAAAAGGACGAATTAATCATTCACGCCGACAAAGCCCTCTACGAGGCAAAACATCAAGGCAAAAACCGTATATGTAGTTAGAGGCGTCATTCAGACTATATCACAATAGTAAAACGAGTGTCATTGCTTCGCCGCCTCGTCATTGTAGGGGCGCCACACTGTGCCGCCCCTACACCCGCAATGACATAAATGGGTTGAATTGAATTTAAATTTACGGCTGGCCAGTGGCTACTTCTGATTCGAGGTTTATCCTTGGGCGCACCGGTATATCTTCTACCGGCTCTTCCTTTAATGCAGGTTGGCCTTGAATTGATGTTTGAGCTTCTAAAGTTTGCTCACTCTTCTTATTATCTGCTAACTTCACAGATACAATTTTCGAAATTCCCGCCTTCTCCATCGTAATCCCATACATAACATTGGCATTAGCAATCGTCTTTTTATTGTGAGTAATAACTATAAATTGCGACTGAGTGGTAAAATCCACCAATGTCCGGCTGAACCTATCAACATTGGCTTCATCTAAAGCAGCGTCAATTTCATCTAAAACGCAAAACGGCGAAGGCTTAACTTTAAATATCGCGAATAAAAGGGCAATCGCTGACATTGCTTTTTCGCCGCCAGAGAGCAATAACACATTTTGCAGTTTCTTGCCCGGAGGCCGGCAGGCTATTTCAATCCCCGATTCAAGCACATCCTGCTCATCGACCAAATACAATTGAGCATCCCCTCCGCCAAAAAGAAGCCGGAAATAATTTTTAAACTCAACCGCGAGTTTTTCAAAAGTATCCAAAAACATCTTCCTGCAGGTGCGGTTGATCTTTAATATCGCCTCGTGCAGCGATTCCTTAGATTTGATTAAATCTTCGTGCTGGGTATTTAAAAAGTCAAATCGTTTTTTTAATTCATCAAATTCATCAATCGCCACGAGATTAACCTGGCCGTAAGATTCGATTTTATCCTTAAATTGCTGTATTTCCGTAATTACCTCATCGACTTTTAAATCCGGCTTAAAAAATTGGCTCACATCGGTGATATCCAGCTTGTAAACCTGAGACATACGCTCATGAATGCTGCTTGTGGAAAAATTCAATTCTTGTATGCGCATACTAAGCTGATATACCCTGCTCTTTATGCCGTCTAGTTCTTCCTTATCGCGGCGTAATGATATTCGCAACCCATCAATCACGCTTGATACTTTAGATAATATATCATTTGTAGCTTTAAGCTCTACAGCTACTATTTCTTTCTGCTTATGGCAATCCGCGGTTTCACAGTCTAATTTGCTTATAGCCTCTTTAAGTTCTTGAACGCGGCTTATAGAATTAGCTTCTTCTATCAACAAAGCATCTTGTTCTTGTTTTTCTTTATGCAGTGCCTCTTCATACATGCGGTATGTTCCCTGGGCTCCTGATGCTTTCTCGGCATGAGCGTTAATCTCAACTTTTAATTGCGTGGATTCAAGCAAAACCTTCTCTCTATCGGCGGCCTTAAACGCCGCCTCAGTAAGCCAACTTTCTATTGTAACCTGATTAGATTGCATCGAATTCTTCAAAGTAACAAGCTCCGCGCTTAATAATTTTTCTTTCTCCTTAAATTCTCCAAGTTCTATATCGGTATCTTTAACTTCAGATAAAACAATATCTGTTTCATCTTTTAACTTAATAAAAACTCCGGATATATTATCTCTTTGCGCTTTTTGGCTGCTATATTCGATTTCCATATCGCGCAAAATATCGTCTGAACTTTGAATTTGCGCTGAAAGAGCGCCAATCTCGCCTTCTTTTTTCGCCAAGGCCTCTTTCAATTCAATTATTTTTAACGAAAATTCTTCAATTTTACTGACTATCTCTTCGGGATTAAGAGAAATCGGCTTGGCTATGCCGGTTGCTTTGAATTTAATATTATCGCCCCATTTATTATCTTTATTTTCTTCGACAGCGTTAACCTTTATAAGCATGCCGGTAATTTTAACATCGCTCAACGAATCCAATAAAACCGTGGCATTAGCTGATTCAGTGATATTTTCGTATTTCAACTTTAGATTATTAAGAAACTCCAATTGCGACTGCATCGTGAGTTTTTCATTCTCATAAGACACAAGCATGGCTCGCGCCTTTTCCTTCTCTTCTAGCGCTAAAGAATTGCGGATACGCAAGGCTGATACTTCTTTTTCCTGAGAAGAAAACCTTGCGTACATCTCTTCCAATATCTGATTAGAACTATCTAAATTACGTTTAGTAACGGTGAGCTCTTCCTCTGCTTTATATTTTTCTATATCTAGGCGTTTTTTGTGGGCAATAGTTTGATGAAGCTGGTTAGTAACATCCTGTATGTGATTATCTAATGCTGCCTCTTGAGCGGCAAAACCCAGGATTTTTTCTTTAGCCTGCTTTATATTGCCTTGTGTCCGGGTAATACTATTATTAATACTCTGAAGTTCCGAATCAACCTTAGATTGAAGGGTTTTTTTATCCTGAAGTTCTTTATCTAAAGATTCAAAAATAGCTTTAAAACCATCGACTTTTTCCTGATCCGCAAGAATCTTTAGCGAAAGTTCCTGTTTTTGAAGTTCTATAGCCTTAAGGCGGCTTTCTAATTCAAGAGAACGTTCATCGTTAAGAGAAACCTGGTGTGAATTGCGCAAAATTATATTTTCTATTTCATTTTGCCTTCGCTCGAGGTAATTTAAGCAGGTTTCTTTTTCAAGAAGTTCCTTCTGCTTGATAGAAAGTTCTTCATCGGCTTGCTCCAAGGCACTAGCAAGGCCTGCTTCCTTAACTGACAACGCGCCTTTTTCCGTGGTAAGCTTGGTTAATTCTTCCTGATATTGCTTTATTTGAAAAGCGGCAAGGTCAGTTTCCAAAGCTTTGAGTTTTTCCAAAACTTCCTTATACCGCCTTGCCTTTGCCGCCTGGCGCTCAAGCGAATTTATCTGACGCTTTACTTCAATAATAATATCATTTATGCGCAAAAGATTATTTTCTGTATCTTCAAGCTTGCGCGCCGCTTCTCTTTTTTGGGATTTATATTTACTGATTCCGGAGGCCTCATCGAAAACCAAACGCCGGTCTTCTGGGCGTGAACTTAATATAAGGTCAATCTTTCCCTGCTCGATAAGAGAATAACTTTCCGCGCCAATACCCGTGCCCATAAATAATTCCTGGATATCCTTAAGGCGCACCTGTGTTTTATTAATCAGGTATTCGCTTTCGCCTGAACGGAAAAGCCTGCGGGTAACAGTGACTTCGTCGTATTCTATAGGAAGGGCCCTTGTTTCATTGGAAAAAGTGAGGGATACTTCGGCGTAGCCTAACGCGGGGATAGTTTCGGTTCCATTAAAGATGATGTCTTCCATTTTGGAACCGCGCAGGGATTTTACCGATTGTTCGCCTAAAACCCAACGGATTGAATCAAAGATATTTGATTTTCCGCATCCATTTGGACCGACGACGGCAGTAATTCCGGGCTCAAAATGAAGGGTGGTTTTTTCGGCGAAAGATTTAAAGCCTAATAATTCTAATTTTTTAAAATACATCCAATATCTCCGATAGGAGCAGATGCATTATTATTTTATATTTATAATACCTTTAAACCTAAATTATTTTATACTGATTATAAAAAATGTCAAGAAGGATGTATAAATTTGTGTAACCGGTCAGTGAACGGGGGTAGGGGCTTGATTAATCAAGCCCGCTACGTCGGGCGCGATAAATCGCGCCCCTACAGAATCCCCCAATG
>CAKKQA010000015.1 GCA_919901925.1 Omnitrophica bacterium GWA2_41_15
AACAGCGGCTCTGCCTATACGAATAACTCTGCAGTTACGTTAACTCTTTCCGCTTCCGATGTTGAATCGTCTGTAGCAAAGATGTCTTTTTCTAACGATAATATAAGCTGGTCAATAGAAGAGCCTTATGTTGTTTTAAAGGGCTGGATTTTACCTGCGGGAGACGGAGCAAAGAGAGTATATGTTAAATTTTGCGATTCGTCCGGCCATTGGTCAGGCGCATTTTCGTCGAGCATAATATTAGATACGATTAAGCCGGCGGTAGCGATAACCAGCCCTGCGGATGGGGCAGTAATAAGCGATTAATAGGATTAATTTATTATGCGTATAAAAAAATCAACATTGATAATAGCCATTGGTTTTATTTTGTTTGTCAGGGTATTCGGCGGATTGATTGCCGGATCGTCCGATTTACTAAAAGCCTATTGCGGAGCGGCTGTTTTAAAAGAAGCATTCGCTAATTTATCGGTTGTCTCTTCTCTGCGGGATTCTGCTTTGCAGGAAGTAATTGCGCAGGCCGGCCAGCGCAAAGGCCTAAACTCTTTATGTGAGTTGAAAGAAGCGGCGTCAAAAAAAGCCAGGCTGAAGGTTAGGGCAGTGCAGGTAAAATTTGAAGATTTGCGGGATCTTTTTCAAAAAGGCCAGCTTATTGCCAGCATCACCGGTAACCGCCATTTTTGCCTGATAAGGCAGATAGATGGTGATCAGATAAAAGTATACATTCCCGGGATTAATTATGAAAATCCCGTAATAAGGAAAGAAGAATTTCTTGAGGCTTGGGATAATAACGTTATTCTTATCGTAAGTAATAGTGAAATAAGGACAAACTTTCCGTTTGTCCCTGATGATAAACTGCAGGAAATCTTCGGCGGCCAGCCTTGTTTAAACTGCCTCGGCTCCTCCGGCACATACAGCGGCTCGGGCGGCGACGGCCGCCAACAAACCGGCAACGAATCAGGGAGGGATAAGGACGCATCGTCAGAAGAGCCGGTTATCCTGCGTAACGGCAATCTTTTTCTAGGGGTTGGAGATATTACAATCCCAACGCGCGGCGCTCTGCCGTTAGAATTAAAACGTCACTACAATAGCGAAGTAGTTTCGGAAGTCTGGGGCTGGATGCCGGAGCCCTGCGCCGGCAGTTGGGTAATAGAAGGGGGCGAATACTCCGGCCAGGGAAACCGCGTTACATCAGATGTCAAGGCCGCGGATTTTACCTTAGAGCTGGATATGCAAACGATCCAGCCGGGGACAAATTACGCCTGGGAAGCCGGATGGATAAATTTTCGCTATACAGAAGACCCCGCAGACCCCCGAAAAGCTAAAGACTGTTATTACTTTCTTATGCACACCGACGGAAAAATAGAGTTGTCTAAATGGAAGTCCGGAAAGCAGTCGTGGCTATATAATACTTTTACTTCCTATCGGCCAACAAACAAAAACCACATCAAAATAGAGGCAATGGGCAATAATATCAAAATATATATAAACGGCTCATTGCGGATTAACTATACGGATGCTGACCCCGTATTGCAGGAAGGCAGGATTGCCCTTGAGTCTTATTTTTCGCATACGCATTTTGACAACGTGCAATTGACAGCTAACAGCCAAACCTATAATTATGATTTTAACAATGATGACAACGAGTTTATTTTTGGCTACGGCTGGACGCATTCGTATTCTTTGCGGATAAAGGAATACACAAATCATGTAACATTATATCGTGAAAATAACCACAAGGAGATCTATGTCCCGCAAGGTGACGGCACATACAAGAGCTTTCCGGAGAATCATTATGACAAGTTAACTAAAGACGCAGGCGGATTCAGCCTGAAAACAAAATACTGTACGCTTTACCACTTTGATTTGGCAGGGCGCCTGCAATATATAGAGGATAAAAACGCGAATCGCACTACCTTGGCATACTCTGATATAGGAGGGAAAACCCTGCTTACATCAATAACAGAGCCGGCAGGAAGAAAGATAATCCTGGAATACGGCGCTAATAACATGGCCGCAAAGGCAAGCGACCCGGCGGGAAATTTTCTCCAGTACACTTACGACGCGTCAGGCCACCTGATTAAGGTTACTGATCGCAATGGAAATGCCACCAATTACGCCTACGACGCAATTACACAAAATCTTACCACGCTTACTGACCCGCAAGGGAATATCTACAAATACAATTATGCCTATAACGACAGGGTGAATGACCAGCTGGATCCGTTAGGCAATACCACGACTTTTGATTACCTTTGGTCGACAGTGCATGTGATAAACAGAAGAGGAGAGATATACAAATACAATTTTGATACTAACGGATTCTTGCAATCAATCGCTGACCCGATGAATAATGCGGAGCGCACCGAGAATGATGCCGACGGAAATATCACCAATTATTATGATAAAAAAGGCAATCATACTTATTATACGTACGACGCCAATGCCAACCGGACCGGAATCTATGACGCCGCCGCGAACTGGACAAAGTTCACCTATGATACAAACTATAACCAGCCGACGAGCATTACTGATGCCCGGGGAAATACTACAACCTTAACCTATGACGCAAAGGGCAATCTTACGAAAACCATTGACGCTGAGGGCAGTGAGTCCATAAGCGCCTATAACAGTTACGGCCAAGTTACCTCAATAACTGATCCTAAAGGCAATGTTAAGAAGTTTACTTATGACTCTTACGGAAACTTAGCCTCAAGCGAAGATGCCGCGGGAAATATCACGAAGTATACTAATGACATGTTGGGGCGTTTGGCAAAAGTAACCGATGCATTGGGTAATTCCGCAGAATACACTTATGATAAAAACGGTAATCTTCTTACCGTCAAAGACGGCGAGGGGAATACTAGCATTTACGCCTACGATAAAAACGATAAGCTTGCCAGCGTTACCGACCCATTAGGCAATGTTGCCATATATTCATATGATTGTTTTGGGAATTTGCTTAAAGTAACCGATGCCCTCGGCAATGAGACAACTTATAGCTATGACACTGCCGACCAGATGCATTTTAACAAGGCAAACCTCTTGACTGTTGCCGACGCCAAAGGCAATAAAACCAGTTACGAATATGATTCTCTTGACCGGCTGACGAAAACAAGCGATTCCTTAGGTAGTGCGTATCAGTTCGGCTATGACGCGCAGGGAAACTTAACCGGCCGCACAGACTCTAACGCCCAAACAACAGTTTATCGATACGATGTCTTAAACCGGATGAATAAAATAACCTATCCCGATTCAACGACGATTACTTATACGCTTGACGCCCTCGGAAACATTACGCAATTGCAAGATGCAACCGGCACAACAACATATTCTTTCGATAAAGTCAATCGGCTAAAAAACTGCGCGTATCCTGATGCGGTTACCTTGTCTTACGCCTATGATGCCAGCGGCAACAGGATAAGCTTAGATATGACAACTTTCGGAACAACAGTTTATGAATACGATAATCTAAACCGGCTGACAAAGATCACTACACCCGACGGGAAAATCACCCAGTTTGCCTATGATAAAATCTCCCGCAGGGCACAGCTTAATTATCCCAACGGAACAGCGGCTACTTATGTATATGATAAGGCCAGCCGTTTAATTCAGCTAATCAACAAAGATAAGAATTCTCTGGAGATTTCCAAATTTATTTATACTTATGACAAGGCAAGCCGCAGGACAAAAGTTGATTTAGCTAACGGCGCGCTGAATTATA
>CAKKQA010000016.1 GCA_919901925.1 Omnitrophica bacterium GWA2_41_15
AAATGGCGGTATTTTTTTAGAAAAAGATTTTCCCGGAAACCGACCCGTTTCGGATCAAGATTCCAAGCCATAAGAAAGAGATACATCCGGGCGCATTTTGAGCAATGGCAGCACCACCGCCGTCCTTTTGCCCAATGATCTTCCGCAAAGCAGGACATTTGGTATTTACCGATTTCCGGATAGAGTTTATGCAGTATCCGAATTATGGCTAATTCATCAACGGAATCAAGCAGAGTGGTCATATGGGTCACGCCGCCGGTCAGGTTTTCCGTGATGAAGTTCATCTCTCTCGTCCACTCGCGGTTTTGCTCGAAATCGGGAAAAAACCGGATGTCGTCATCCCCGAAAGTATAATCATTGCAGCTCTTTTCATTCGCAAAAAAGATATAGCTGGCCCGATAAGCATAAGCGTAGGGAATAAGTAAAAGATTTATCGTCGTCAGTTGGAAATCCCAGCCAAACCAAGCGTTATTTCCTTTTTCCCAGAGTTGGTCAAAAGGATTTTTGATAAATTCCACTGTTTGTTTAAATTCCGATTCAAAATCGCGCGCTAATTTATGCTTCGACGGGTTTTCATAAAGGCCTTTAGATTCTTCAGAAAAGATCAATTTTGTTTTATAACCCAGTTGACGGCAAATGGCGTAAGTTAAAAGGCTGTCCTTGCCGAAAGTGAACGGAATAATTACCTTTTTCGATTCGGGTTTAACCCTCTTCTGATTGATATTCGGTTCGGCGTTTGTAAAGTGGGAAAACTTATAGCGGGAATTAAGAAGAACTCGAAGTAAGGACTCTGTCGTGTCGCCCTTTTTCATATGGACATAGAACGGCAATGAGTAAGTTATATTGGCAATTAGAGGGGCGAACAGGGCCGGATAAGCGGTCGAATACTCAATATTTAACGGCCGTTCCTTAATATAGGGAATATAACAGGTTACCAGAAATGAAATGTTATCTAATAGCCGACGTTTTAAGTGGTTGGGATATTTTTTCCAGATATTTTTCGGGTAATTAATCTTAAAATTTTTTGTCCGGCCTTCTTCTTTTAAATTAACGGATAAACCATCCGAGCGGACTTGGCCATTGACGAAAATCGTTTCTTTCGGAAACCTTAATTTGTCTCTTTCGAAATTTATTTTTTTTATATAACATCTTGTATAATTATTTCCTCCAGGCTGTCAATGCTTTTTTACATTTATTAAGATCGGAGATTTTTACGTGGTGCGCCTGACAGGATTCGAACCTGTGACCTACCGTTTAGAAGACGGTCGCTCTATCCTCTGAGCTACAGGCGCATGATTATAGATTAACACCATTTAATTATTGTGGGTAGACGGATTTGACAAAACCCATAGCCGGTGATAAGTTCATAACTTATGAACGACTTACTAATTGCCCTTGGAACAGCCCTTACCGTTGCCACTTCAACCATATCCGGTACAACCACTAATAATATTGGGAACCGGCATCTCGTAGTATTGGGTGAACAGGTTCTTAGTCTAAAAACCAGATACCCGGACAATTCAGTGAATAAGGTTTTTGCCAAGAATATTATTAACTATTTGTTAACCCTCTCTCTTCTTGACCCGGAAGGATTAAAGTCCGATGAGGACGGTTATTCATTTTCCATAAAGTTAAATCCCGGGGATATTTTAGCTTTCCATAAAGAAATATTGAAGGAATTTACCAATCGAAATGTTATTTCCAGTCCGACGGAACTTTCACCGCAAGAAGGTTACGAAACGCTAAATGGTCTCTCCGCGAATGGTGTTTGCCATATTGCTTCTTTCATAAACCAGGTGGCTAGTGAGGCGAACCTCGTGGTCACGGCGAAAGTTAATCATGATTTCGCCCCGGTGCCGGATGTACCGAAAAAATACGGAACTTCAATCTACTATATGAAAGGTGGCGGCAACAACTCAAAAAACCAAAATCTCTATATTGAAAATAACTATTCCGCGCCGGTTTACCTCCATTTCACTATCTCACCGGAAACAGTAAAACTGACGATCACACAATAAATCTTACTCCCCATCTTGTCCCGAAAAATGTGCTGAAAATCATGCTTGCGGATTAGTCGTGGGGATCAACTTTCAGTGCAAAAAATTTTAAAAAAGCGAGTTAACGCGCGTCGGAAAGATAGATCAGCTTATAACTTGAATTCATTAGCTTCTCCATCAACTGTGTAAAACACAGTCTTTTCATCTTTCCACCCGAAATCGGTAAAGTCCGAGCTGTCTAAGTCTTTCTGTGAAAGAAGTTTACAACTATTCTCTACATCAAAAACTAACAATTCTAATTCTGCCTCTTTATTTTTGTTAATAATTAAGGCTAATTTTGAAGAACTAGGCGACCAAATAGCCTTATGAGTCGATACTTCTTTCCCGTCTTTTGGGTATTCTCTTCTCAGAGTAAAGAGCCTAGTACCAGATCTATCTCCTACGGTTATTCCGGGCTCAATGGCATAATGGTAGGCTAAAAGGTACTTTTTGTCGGGAGACCATGTATGTTTTATACCGTAGTAAAGTTTTTGTTCAAAGTTTTTTTTGAGGTCAAAGATATAGACCACCTCACATTCAGTTCCGCAACCTCTGTAGATAACAAACTCTTCATCATTCAACCACTCAATCGTGGGTCTAATTTGAGAATTTTCGTTTGAGCTGGCCTCACCTAAAATCTTTTTGGGTTGGACTTTTGTTACCGTTTCCTTTAGCGGAG
>CAKKQA010000017.1 GCA_919901925.1 Omnitrophica bacterium GWA2_41_15
ATGCGCAGGAGCTCATTGTATTTGCAGATACGGTCAGTGCGGGAAAGCGAACCGGTCTTGATCTGGCCGGCATTGGTTGCCACCGCCAAATGAGCTATCGTCGTATCTTCGGTTTCGCCGGAGCGGTGAGAAATAATCGCGCCATACTTATTCTTCTTGGCGATATTTATTGCCTCTAACGTCTCTGTTAAAGAACCGATCTGGTTGACCTTTATCAGAATGGCATTGCCTATGCCCTTAGCAATGCCTTCTTTGAATATCTTGGGATTGGTTACAAAAATGTCATCTCCGACCAGCTGGATTTTCGCGCCCAGCCTTTTAGTCATCTCCTGCCAACCCGGCCAATCATTCTCGGAAAGCCCGTCCTCAATAGAAACAATCGGGTATTTGGAAATCCAGTTTGCGTAAATCGAAACCAAATCCGCGCTGACTTTATGTGTATTCTCAAACTTATAGCCGTTATTTTCGGAAAACGAACTTGAGGCGCAATCCAAAGCCAGATAAATATCTTTACCCGGCTTATAGCCTGCCTTCTCAATTGCCGATATGATCAGGCTCAACGCCTCTTCGTTAGAATTAAGGCAAGGCGCAAAACCGCCCTCATCGCCGACGGAAGTTGAAAGCTTCCTGGACTTCAATATTGACTTTAAGTTATGAAAAGTTTCAACGCTCATCCTGATTGCTTCACGGAAATTCGGCGCGCCTATCGGCATAATCATAAATTCCTGAATATCCAGATTATTATCCGCGTGCAGGCCGCCGTTTAAAATATTCATTAACGGCACAGGCAAAACATTGGCTTTTTCGCCCCCCAGATATTTGTAAAGCGGCTGGCGTTTGCTTATAGCGGCGCTCTTTGCCACAGCCATTGAAACCCCGAGGATCGCGTTTGCCCCGAGATTTGACTTAAACTCTGTTCCGTCTAACTTTATGGCAATCTGGTCAATCTTTTCAAAATCCGGCTGTTTACCGATGATTGCTTTGGCGATTATATCGTTGACATTGCTGACCGCCTTTAACACACCCTTTCCTAAATAGCGCTTTTTGTCGCCGTCTCTTAACTCCAGGGCTTCTCTTTCGCCTGTTGAAGCGCCTGAAGGGACTGCCGCCCTGCCTAAGATACCATTATCCAACAATACATCAACTTCCACCGTCGGGTTTCCCCTGGAATCTAAAATCTCTCTTGCTGTGACTTTCTTTATCTTTGCCATTTCCTCTTTCGCCTCCTTAGCAGAAAAAAATTACAGGCCCCTGGAGCCTGTAGGGTTTAACTTTATTTATCCTTGTTTAACGATAATATTATACGCACAGGCTATCTGAAAGGCAAGCAAAATCTAAAATAGCGTACCAGATCCTTCGACCCGCCTATTCGGCGGGTTTCAGGATCAATAAAAATCAGCCTTTGGCTGATTTTTATTGAGAAAAAGTTTGACTTACCCTCCCCGATGTGTTATCTTTTGGATATAATTCTTTAACCAAACCCTGCTACGCTCTTCAATATTCAGACAACAGTAGAGCTTCGCAGCGGTTGTTGCTTCGAAGCCCTACTATTACCTGTATATTGAAGGGCGAAGAAGAACAAAATACGAGGCAAAAATGAACTGGAAGAAGATACGTTTTTTGTTTAAGGTCTATTGGGTGCGGATCTTGTTAAGCGCCGTGATTTCAGCCCTGCTTATTTCGCTTATATATTTCATTACTATCGGATTGAAAGCCTGGAATGAATCAGAATCTTACCTCAAACAAACCCAATTAGCTGCCGCTCCTTTACAAATGTATATGTGGAGCGTGATGGGCATTATCCAAGGCGCTGTCTATGTGTTTATGATGTACTGGATGTTCTACAAAAAAGGCGCCAGCGCGATGACCCACACATCTACGAAATCTATATCAGGAAAAGACGTCGGGGTTACCTGGGCTGACGTTATAGGAATGGACGAGGCTAAACAGGAAGCGCTGGAAGTAGTCAACCTTATCACTGACCGGGCCGAATTACAGCGTATCGGCGGAAAAATCCTGCGCGGCCTTCTTCTGCTCGGGCCTCCGGGCTGCGGCAAAACTTACCTCGCCAAAGCTATCGCCACCGAATCAAAGCTTCCCTTCATAGCGATGTCCGGCTCTGAATTCGTGGAAATGTTTGTCGGCGTAGGCGCCGGCAGGATACGCAGCCTCTTTAAACAGGCCCGGCAGTTATCCGATGTCCACGGAGGATGCCTCATTTTTATAGATGAAATGGACGCCCTTGGAGCCCGCAGGGCGCTTGATACCGGCTTTGGCGGGACCAGCGAACACAACCAAACCTTAAACCAGCTTTTAGTCGAGATGGACGGGCTAAAGGAAAAAGACCTTAACATCGTAATAATAGGCGCTACGAACGCTCCGGAAAATATCTTGGACGCGGCGCTTTTGCGCCCGGGAAGGTTTGACCGTAAAATTTATGTCGATCGGCCGAATTTGGAAGACCGCAAAAAACTATTTGAGTATTACCTTAAAAAGGTCCAGTTCGACGAGGCTGACGTCAAGACCGACCGCCTCGCCCAGATCACCGTCGGACAAACCCCGGCCGATATCGCCAATATCGTCAGGGAAGCCGCTCTGATTTCTGTGCGCCACAAAAAACTTCTCATCACGATGAAAGAAATCGACGACGCCCGGGAAAGGATTGCCCTAGGCATAAAACGCAGGATCAAAGTACGCGAAGAAGAAAAATGGCAGACTGCCTATCATGAAGCAGGCCACGCCATAATAACTTACCTGCTTGTTCCGACGCAGGACGTTTTCAAAATAACTATCACACCTCGCGGCCATACCGGCGGAGCAACATGGACTCCGGAAATAGAAGAAATTTTTATCCAGGATAAAAGGAAATTGTTAGGCGATATCAAAGCCGCTCTTGGTTCTTTTTCCGCTGAAAAGTTAAAGCTGGGCACAACAACCGCGGGCGTTGACTCGGACTTCAAACAAGCCTTAGGCATCGCCCACAACATGGTCTGGCGCTGGGGCATGGGCAAGTCCGGCATTATCGGAAACTTCCACGCCCTCCCTACCCATCAGGGCGGAATGCCGCTTATGTCCGAAGAAATGAAAACCCGGCTGGATAACGATACACAAGCAATAATGCAGGAATGCCTTAAAGAAAATGACGAGCTTCTGAAGAACGAAGAACCTCTTCTTGAACGGCTGGCCAAAGAGCTGGTTGCTAAAGGAGAACTCAACTACGACGAAATAGAATACATCTTTAAGGAATTTGGCAAGGGCCGCGCCCGGTTATAATCTTATGTCACCCTTAGCCCGCCGGATACTCTTAACGTTATGCCTGCTGTTTGCGGCCGCAGGCTGCAGCCTGCCCACAGAACCCACCTATAACGCTGACAATATCGCTGGCCGCCTCAAACAAATCATTAAAGACGAATACAAGTATGACGTCGTGACAAATTTAGCCGGCAGGACGCTTTGGGTCTATGTGCCTTATAACGAAGAGATCATTATCGAAGAAAAGGGGAAACCGCAGGAATTCACAAAATTATTTGACATCAAATCCATTGAAAGCGCCTACCAATTCGGCGCTTTCAATGTCACATACGATATCCGCGCGGTCAACGAAACCAAAGAAACCCAAAAATCAAAATATAACCCGAAAACATTTGAACGGATGAATAAAATATTGCGGGCAATCCGCCGCGTATTTTTTAGTATCAAGCGGGACTCTCTTGAACCGCGTTTTTTTGTGATAATTTTTAGTGATACAAAGACCGGGCTGCAGCTTATTGACCTAAACTATGTTGACGACTTTAGAAAAGCTTGTTATGAGTTGATCTCCTGGGTGGAATACAGGCACAGGACAGTCGAAGACATAAGGTATCAGCCTAACGCCATAGGAGATACGCGAGGCTCAAGCATACAGCCTTACGATATTCAAATGCCTGCTTTCCTGGCTGAACTCATCAAACAGCGCGCCCGCGTTAAATTCAGCCAGCCGGAGGTAAAAAAAGGCGCGGATATCGACAAAGAAGTCTTAAAAACCGTAAGCTTTTGTTTACAAATATATAAATATGATGACTACCTGCTGGTAGACCTGCTTAATTCCGCTACCCAAAAAAGGACTTCCCTAAGCAGAGTTTCCTTGATGGAAAAAATGAAAGAATAAAAAGATTTTCCACAGGCTATGCCAACGTCATTGCGAGGAACCCTCGCTTGGCATGCCAGTGACGAAGCAATCCCGCTTTTAAATACGAGATTGCTTCGTCGCATCGTGCTAACGAAAGCTCCTCGCAATGACAAAAGTCTTTATCTTACTTTTCGCCCCTCTATTTTTATTTTCCCTTGAATAAAAGCGCGGATTGCGGCGGGATAAAGCCTGCGCTCTACTGCGTGGATTTTCTTCTCTAAACCTTTTAAAGTGCCTTTTTCACAAGCCTTCACAGTTTCCTGCAGGATAATCGGGCCGTGGTCCATTTGCTCGTCGACAATATGGACCGTGACGCCGGTAACTTTAACGCCATAATTAAAGGCATCGGCTATGGCGTGCGCGCCTTTAAAAGAAGGCAAAAGCGAAGGGTGTATATTTAAAATTTTATTTTTATATTCGTTTATAAACTTCAGGCTTAATATCCGCATAAAGCCCGCCAGCACAATCAAATCTATTCTCTCTTCCTTTAAACGCCTGATAATCGCGCCTTCAAAATCTTCCTTACTCTGGTATCCCCCGCGGTTAATCAAAAATGCCGCGATTTTTGCTTTTTGCGCGCGTTTTAAAACAAGAGCCCGCGGATTATCGCAGACCAATAATTTAAGCGCGCATTTAAGCTTTTTAGATTTTACCGCGCTAGCTATCGCCTGAAAATTACTCCCGTTACCCGAAGCAAAAACCGCTATATTCATCTTATAATCCTTCCTTATTTATTATAATCAAATGCCGCTTGATTATCCATTACTTTTATCCCAAGATTGAAATCGGCCAGTGAATAAGTGAATCGGGGAAATCCTTATATCGTCATTGCGAGGAACCCTCACTTGACATATCCGTGACGAAGCAATCTCGCTTTTTCCGCCTACGTGCTTCGCACTACGGCGGATCCGCCGTAGCAAGAATTGCGAAGGCGGAAAGTACGAGATTGCTTCGTCGCCACGTCTAATCAAAAGCTCCTCGCAATGACTAATAAAACCTTATTTCTCACCTATCGATTGGCTTTCTTTATATATAGGCCCTATCGACTCTACCACTTCCCCCTCTGTCAATCCCACGACATACTTAGGATAAATCCTCGCGTATTGATGCATGTACAAATACCCATAATAATAACCGTCATAATAAAATATGCCGCAGTAAGAATCCGGGCCTAATAAGGCTGACCTTATGTATGTCGGTGAAATCTGCCTCACCGCGTGCGGATTAAGCGCGCGGTATTCTTCGATAGTTTGACAGATTAAATCCCCATCCCCAAAACCTAATACGTATTTGGGATTCAAATTATCCTCGTATTTCCTGAAATACAACGTGGTAATAGGCACCCCGTAAGGATATATCATCCCTTTTGTGCTGTTTAAATCTATCGCTATGCTAAAGCCTTTCTCTCTTTTATGCTTTGCGATAAAATCATTTATTTTATTCACGCAAAGGCGCGTATCAATGTAATAATTATCCGCGACATATTTATTCAGCTTATAAATCCTGATGCCGCTGTATATAGATATGGGGCCTAAGCCGACGCAAAGAAACAGTATTAAATATTTGATTGCCGTATTAAATCTTGGGGAAGAATAAAACACTAAAGCAATCCATAGTATGAAAGAAATTAAAATAAATACGGCAAGAGAAAAATAGCTGTAATATGATTGGGCGCTCAAAATATAAGGGTCATCTATTCTTATGTTCATCCTGCCCAATATAATAAGCAGCCAATATAAAATAAGCGCTCCTGTAAGCACAAATAGCAATAATAGCGGTATTTTATCGCGCTTTAATAACAACTTGCGCAAGCCCAACCCAGCAAAGGCTAACCAAGCCGCAAAAATTGAAAAAGAATATATGGACAATCCGCCAAAAACCCGATAGTTTGTAGAAAAGTATTCAAAGATATTGAGGCGGACCGCATTATTATAATATATTATCGCGTACCAGGGGAAAAACGGCTGAAAAATAGTAAACTTAATCAAACGAGAAAAATTATGTATCGTTTTTACGGAGAATATCCCGGAAACTATAGCGTTAAAAGGAGCCGCGCCTCCTTTTAAGACAGGGTGCGAATGCAGGTCTAATATATTGGCGGACTGATAAATAATTGCTATCAAAAAGAAAACGAAAAAGTAAAACAAGCTTTTTTTAACTCCGTTATTTTTCCTATAACTCCAAATACCAGCCGCAATGCCTAATAATAGCGCAACAAACTGCCCCATTTCATATGTGAACGCTAAAAGCAATGCAAAAAACCAAGCGCCCAAGAAAAGGATAAACTGTTTGCGCATGGATAGCTTTTCGCCAGCCATTGCCATAAACAACAAGGTAATGGCGCTAAGAAAAAATAATATAAACAATAAATATCCCGCGATGTTAGCCCATATGACCATCTCCATAACAGCGAAATTTAAGGCAAAAAACAAAGACAATAAAAATGGAAGCAGGCCTAATAAATCTATTTTTAAATGGCGCAAAGATAAAAAACAACTCCGTTCTTTAACGAAGAAATTTAAAATCCGATGCATCAAATAAAACATAAGGCAGACAATTAAACAATGAAGTAATATGCTGGTTGCCTGATAGCAGGCCAGATTGCCCTCAAACAATATCCTCTTAACGCCTACAGAGATATTATTAATAGGCCTAAATAACAACATATCAGTGTGCAAAAACATTGTTGTCGTCCTCATTTCGGAATATAAGTTTGCGGCGACTTCGGAAAAACGCTTACAGTCAACTATATCTAAAAGGCAGCACCATTCATCCGAACGCGGCATATGCTGTAAAGAAGGATAATAAACCGCCCAGATCGCGGCAATTAATAAAAACGGAGCTAATATTTTCTTGGAAAATTTGCCAACTTCATTAAATAAGGCCTTAATATTATTGTTCATGATTTTCCCTGCCGCGGCTTAACTTTTTTCTTTAATTCAATGCCTAATATTTCTGCAATTTCTTTTTGGGTGGCATCCTTACTTAAGACACAACGCTCTAATGTGCATGTGCCCTTAAGCAAGGCCTCGGCAAAACCAACACAACCTGCCTGCCCGCAGGCGCCGCAGTTTGCCCCGGGCAACTTGGCATAGATCTTCTCAACGCGCAGGTCTGCGGCAACACATAGCTTCTTAGAAGCTATCGCCAGGCCCACGCCAAACATAATTCCGAGGAAAGTTAAAATCAAAACAGGAATTAAGATATTCATTTATTATTATCGTCATTGCGAGGAACCCTCGCTTGGCGCACAAGTGACGAAGCAATCTCATTTTTAGTACGTGATTGCTTCGTCGCCACGTATAAGCAAAAGCTCCTCGCAACGACAGCTTCGCTGTCGTCTGTGCCTATCTGTGTATTAGAACTTTAATCCATTAAACCCCATAAACGCCAGGCTCATAAGCGATGCGATTATAAACGCGAGCGGAACATCCTTTAAAGCCCTTGGCACCTCGATGAATTCTAAGCGTTCCCTGATGCCGGACATCAAAAGCATCGCCACTAAATAACCTATGCCGGCGAAAAATCCCTGAAGCGCGCTCATCCAGAAACTCGCCGGCAAAACACGCCCATTATCAAAGAAAACTTCGGAATTTAAAACAGCCACGCCCAACACAGCGCAGTTGACCGTAATCAACGGCAGGTAAATCCCAAATGCCTTGTATAAAGCTGGAGAGGTTTTACGCACCACCATTTCAATAAACTGCACAAAGCTGGCTATAACCAGGATAAAACAAATTGTCCTTAAGTATGTAACATTAAACGGTATTAAAAGCCAGCGATAGATAAGCCAGGTGATTATGCTGGACATTGTAGTCACAAAAGTAACTGCCAACCCCATAGAGACAGCGGGCTTTGTCTCCTTAGACACACCGATAAAAGAACATAATCCCAAAAACTTCGAAAGGATGAAGTTATTGATGAAGACCATCGAAATCATTATTGACATAAATTTGCCGATGTCCATCATACCCCTCTACCGAATAAGATTATCCTGATGTAGGGACAGCACAGTGTGCTGTCCCTACATCAGTTATTTGCTATCTGTTTTTTTGAACTGCCAGTAATTCACTAACCCTATCAATAATCCCAAAGTCAAAAGCGCTCCCGGAGCCAAAACAAACATTGCCGCCGGTTCGAATCCACTCAACAAACTAATTCCTAGAATTTTTCCCGCCCCTAAAAATTCTCTTAACGCGGCGATAAAACACAGAGCAATGGTAAATCCCACGCCCATTCCTAAAGCATCAAACAAAGAATCTAAAACCCGTCTCTTAGAAGCAAATGCCTCTACCCTGCCTAAAACTATACAATTGACCACAATCAAAGGAACGTATATCCCCAAGGCCTGATTCAACGCGGGAAAATATGCCTTAAGCACCATCTCGTTGATGGTAACAAAAGTCGCGATAATCACGATAAAACAGGGAATACGGATCTCATCGGGTATAAACTTACGCAGCGCTGAAATAATAATATTGGAACCTAACAAAACAAATGTCGCCGCTATCCCCATTCCTATGCCATTGGCGGCCGAAGTGGAAACTGCCAGCGCCGGGCAAAGCCCCAGCACAAGGCCGAATATCGGGTTCTCCATCGCGATGCCTTTGGTAAATTCCTTGAACAATATGCCCATATATTTGTTACACAGATAAGCACAGATTTCGTACATACAAAATGCTTTCACAGATGAGCACAGATGTCATCTCTATCTGTGCCCATCTGTATCTATGTCATTTGGCACGAGCATCTGTGCCTATCTGTGTTCCATATCTCCTCGGCCTGACATACCTATCGATCAGCGGGACAGCCGCGTTCATCATTAAAATCGCGTAAGATACTCCTTCGGGATAGCCGCCGAATTTGCGAATAATAAAAGTTAGCCCGCCGCAAGCCACGCCAAAAACAAGCCGGCCTCTCTTAGTAAGCGGCGCGGTGACATAATCCGTGGCCATAAAAAACGCGCCTAAAATAAGCCCGCCTGACAAAATGCTGAATAAAAAATCTCCGGTCATAAACCCTTGAGCGCCAAACAGCCAGCTTAAAATTCCGGTTGTAAAAATAAAGGCTAACGGCGTCTGATACCAAATATACCTTTTCCATAACAGATAGATAGCTCCGATAATTAGGGCGAAAATACACACCTCGCCGATACAGCCTCCTCTTACCCCCATAAACAAATCCATATATGAAACACCCATCTGCGAAATATTAAAAACATGCGCCTCTTTCATCATCATTAAAGGCGTGGCAGAGGTTACGCCATCAACGTTAAAAGGCTTAGGCCAGCTGGTCATATATTTAGGCCATGAAACAAGAAGAAATGCCCGCGCTGCCAGAGCCGGATTAAAAATATTCGCCCCTAACCCGCCGAAGGCCTGTTTACAGACAGCTATCGCGAATATACTGCCGATAACGGGAATCCATAACGGCACTCCCGAAGGAAGATTATATGCCAAAAGCAATCCCGTCAAAGCGGCGGAACCATCGTGGATGCTGATTTTTTTATGGCTTAATTTTTGGATGAGCGCTTCGGTAATCAAGCATGAGGCAACTGAAATCAACATAACTTTTAACGCCGCAAAACCAAAAACAATCACACCGCAAGCTCCTGCCGGCAAAAGCGCAAGGAACACCGTCCACATAATCTTTGGGACAGACTCACCACTATGGATATGCGCTCCCGCGCTAACTACAAAATGGCTTTCTTTAGATGGGCTATTTGGCATTTTTGGTTTCTACCGATGTTAACCCCAGGGATTAACAAGGTTATTTCGCTTGCAACTTTTCTTTTAAATTTGCTATCTTTTCTTTTAGCGGCTTTATCACTGCGTTAGAGGAAATAGTTGCCCCGCTTATCGCTTGAACGCCTTCAAAATTATCCGCCACTTTTCCTTTAAACTGCCCGAGGAATTCCGGGCTTGTTACCCTACTGCCCAAACCAGGGGTCTCATCTTGCGACAAGATCTTAACATTGATAATCTCCAAATTTGTGTTTAATCCTGCCATAACCTGAATATCCGAAGAATAACCTTTTCCCGAAGATATAACCACAAAACCTTTCAAATTCCCCGAACTATCTACGCCTCTGTAATAGCTTATTTTTCCGTCCTCCATGCACGCTTTAAAATCAACGCAATCAGGCAATGCCTCTTTCAAAGCTGCCTGTTCCCCTTTTTCTCTGGCTTGCGAAATCTTCGGCGCGGTTACGGCGTGAACTGCCACTAACACACTACTAGAGATAAAACAAATCAACCCTAAGGTGAAACCGTATTTAACAATTTCCTTCATGAGAACACTCCTCTCGAAACCCTAATAGTATTTTTATCTGTGCCCATCTGTGAGAGCTTCTGCTTGGCACGAAATCTGTGCTTATCTGTGTAGCTTCTCTTTGGCTTGTCTCACCACCTCAACTATATTCCTTCTCTGCGGGCAGACGTAATTACAGGCGCCGCATTCCATACACTCCAGCACGCCGTATGCCTTGGCTAAATCCCATCTGCCTTTTTCCACAGCCAAAGCTATCATGCAAGGCAAAAGCCCGAGCGGGCAACTCTCGACGCAACGGCTGCAACGGATACAAAAGGCGTTTTCAGCTTTTTCAATTTCGCCTTCAGAAAGAAAAATAATGCCGTTTGTGCTCTTAACCACCGGCGCCATTAAACTATACTGCGCGACACCCATCATCGGGCCGCCCAAAACAACCCTCTGCGGCTCTTTTTTTAACGGCCCACATTCATCCATCAAATCTTTAATGGTTGTGCCTAGGCGCACAAGCAGGTTTTGCGGATGCTTTAGGCAGTCGCCAGTAACAGTGAGCGCCCTCTCATAAAGCGGCTTTCCTAAATATACTGCCTCATAAATCGCGTAAACCGTGGCAACGTTATGCACCACGACCCCTATGTCAAAAGGAAGTTTTCCCGACGGAACTTCTTTTTTTAACACGGATTTTATTAGCTGTTTCTCGCCTCCTTGAGGATATTGTGATTTCAAAACCACTATTTTTATCTGCCTTTGGCCTAAAATATCTTTAAATGCTTCTATTGCCTGCGGCTTATTATCTTCAATAGCCGCATAAATATTTTTTGCGCCAACGCATCTTGCCGCCAGAAACAATCCTAAAATTATTTCCTCTGTCTTTTCAACCATCAGCCTGCTGTCGCCCGTCAGGTATGGCTCGCATTCCGCGCCGTTGAGGATAAAAGTATCTACGGGTTTAGGCGGGCTTAACTTTACGGAAGAAGGAAAACCAGCTCCGCCCATTCCCACGATGCCGGCATCGGCTATAATCCTGCGGATGTTTTGCGAATCTAATTTGTCAATATCTGTTTGGGATAATCGCTTAAACTCTTTTTTTTCGTCGGCAGTATCTGATTCAATGGCAATGGCTCTTGACGCACCCAACAGAGGATGTGGGAACTCGTCAATCGCCGTAACCCTGCCAGAAATTGAACTATGCACAGGGGCAAAGATTGTTTTCTCGCTAAGGGTTGCGATGAGTTGCCCGGCTTTTACCGTATCGCCAACTTTGACTATCGGCTCGCAGGGTTTTCCTATATGTTGCGACAGAGGAATATATACTTTCTTGGGTATCTTTGCAGGGCGTATCGGAAGGTTTGCTGTCAAATCTTTAAGTTGGGGAAGTCTTAACATAAGCACTTAACGGGCTCGATAAATCGAGCCCCTACAGACATGTTTGTAGGGGCGCCATTTATGGCGCCCGAATAACTATAACTTATTAAAACTGTTTCGATAATTCTTTTACCTTCAGCCGCAAATAACTAACCAACCCTATGGCTGAAATCAAAATTCCCACCGCGATTAAGAAATTACCCCGGCCAATTTTCTTTATTTCCGCCAGGCTCGAGCCTAAAAGCATAAACATCAAAAAAGCCAGATGCATTACGACCTCAATAGAGCTGAAGACCTTGCCGCGCATCTTGTCCGTGGCAACGTCGTGCACCAGCGTATTAGTGGCGGTCATTATCGGGGCGACCACAGCGCCGAAAATAAAAACCAGAAAAGCGGCAGTGTAAAAATAAGGCATTTTCTCGAGGAAGAAAGCAAAAGCGGCTAAAGCCAGCCCGCTGACAAACAAAGAGGAGTGTATAGTTTGAAAACAATTAGAGGTCTTACCGAAACGGCCGTAAATTAACGAACCGCTAAAAAGCCCAATCCCCAAAAACATTATCAACAAACCCAAATCCAAAGTAAACGATTTTAATGTGGACTGTATAAAAACAATTATAACTACATAAACAGCTCCCAGCGCCGCCCAAACCAGAAAAAGCGTGCCGATCACCGTGCGCATCTGCGTTTGGCGCAGGACGTAGACAACGCCTTCTTTCACTTCGCTAAAAACCGACTTTCTGATGACCTCTACGATTTCTTTACTCAAAGCGCCTATCTTTATATTGCTTTTTGATTTAATATTGATAAAAAAGATAAGCAGGCTGGAAATAAAGAAGCTGGCGGAATCAATGTAAAACCCGCCCTTAACGCCGAGCACGGCTACTATAATCCCGCCGATGGCAAAGCCGAAAGTGGCGGCAATCATTCCGGTAGTGTTAACCAGCGAATTCGCCAATAAAAGCTGGTCTTTATCCACGAGGTCCGGGACAATCGCCATTTTTGCCGGGACGAAAAACCTGCCGATACTAAATAACAAAAAAACCGCAAGGTACAGCCAAACTACCGGCAAATTGCGGTTCATTACAAAAACAGGGATACAAAGAACCAATAATCCCCTCAAGAAATCACAGACGTACATTGTCTTACGCCTGTCCCATCGGTCAACATAAACTCCGGCAATCGGGCCAACCACAAAAACCGGCATTATGGTAAAAGATAAAAGTGTGGCCAGCTCAAAAGTTTCACCCGGAGAACGTTGGGCGATAAAACCGATTAAAGCCATCTGGTTGAGCCGGTCGCCTAATTGGGAAATAATCTGGCCCAGCCAAAGCAGAAAAAAATTCCTTTTTTTTAAAACATCTCTAAAATGGGCCATGAAAATAATAAGCCGACGAGTGGAGTCGAACCACCGGCCCGCACTTTACGAAAGTGCCGCTCTACCAACTGAGCTACGTCGGCGATATCTATCAATACCAATCAAAGTGACCATTAAGTATCCGTTTGGTTAGTATGTTATCACAAGTTTTAGCATATTTAAAGTTTAATTTGACAACAATTCCCCCAACAATTCTTGCCAAAATAAAACGAGGGGCTTAAGAAAACCCCTCGTTTTTATGCAATGCCGAGGAAGAGAATCGAACTCCCCACGCCGGCCTTTTCAGGGCCGCGCTCTACCACTGAGCTACCTCGGCTTAATCTTTTTATTGGCGAATCCTGCGAAGCCATACCGTTGTCCACAATTTGAATGGCGTAGCAGGAGAGCTACCTCGGCTGATTAGTTCACAGTAAGCTAAAATGGTGTGAAAATTATAGCATATTTTAACTGCCGCGCAACAAGAATTCTCGAATATTTACACGTGTCAACCCCCGGGGACGGCAGAGCCGACCCCGGGGGTTGACTTCAAATCAATCCAAGACCTCAATCGCGCTGGGATGGCGCACGATAATCTCTGCCTCCCCGCGGTATTCTTTGACTTTGCCGGTTACCCTAAGCGTCTTTCCTCTATATGCGCGCACTGATACGGCGCTGGACATAAAAATGGCAAGCTGTTCCTTAAAAATCACTGCCTTAAAACCGCTTTGCCCAAAATTAAGCACCGTCACTTTGGGCGACTGCCGGATCGAGGTCACCTTGCCCTCTACCACCGCCATCCTGTCAAAATACCTTCTTGCCTCTTTTGCCGAAATCTGCGGAATCTCTCCCCACAAGCCGCGGTTATTCCGACGGGCATCCTGTTGTGCCTTCACAAGAATATCGACATATTTAACATTCGGCGACGATGTATACAAAAGGGCGTAGCCATTCTTTAGCAATTCGGCGTTAACAAAAACATCGCCGACAAAACAATAAGCAAGCAGGCGGTTATACTTGTCTTTTTTCTGGACGTCAAATTCCAGGCGCGCCTGTTTACCCTCAACTAGTTTACGGTTAAACTCCGCAGCTGCCTCCGCGTAAGGCTCCGGAGCATACACCCACGTTTCCCCCTGCCGCTTTCTTGTTTCCGGAGTATCTAAGCCAAGGTAGCGCACGCGCTGACCATTGCCCAACTCAATGGTATCGCCGTCGATAACCTTGGAAACATAGTATTCATGCCCAGGCTGAACCTGCGCGCAGCCAATGAAAGACAAAACCAATAATAAAATAATGATCTTACGCATACTAATCCAATTCCTTTTTCGAAAAAACTTTAGTAAAACAAAATATTGTTAAGCCAATAATAAAGCCCCAAGACAAAATCAGGAATATCCAACCCGCAAAACTCATCTTCACTCCTTGTAGGGTTAAGGGCATTAAAAGGGTTAAGGGTAAAGGGTTAAGTGATAAGGAAAAGATTAAAAAAATATTCCTCTGTTTCTTTCCTTTTCTATTCTTTTTTCTCTCTTTTGTTTTTTCTTTTTTTCCTTAACCCTTTACCCTTACCGCTTAACCCTCAACTTACCCCTTAACCCTTACCGCTTTACCCTTATTTACCCCTATCACTTAACCCTTACTTCCTCTTTACCCCGCTTGCTCCATGCAATCTTAACTAAAACTGCCAAAATCGCAAAAACCGCCAGAAGCCCGATGCGGGTGGCTAAAATATAAACCTTCCCTTCAGCCGATACGCCCTTCATTAACATCGTCGGCAATCCCTGCTGGTAAAGCCAGAATCCTAATATTGTAAATAAAAATAACGGCGTGATATATTTGATGATAAACTTATAAACTCTCGGCACATTCATATCCGCGCCGTGATGGATTTCTTTCCAGGCCTTTTCCATTCCGAAGACCCAGGCAAAAAGAATAACCTCTATGGCCGCGAATAAAACCAGGAAAAATGTCCCTCCCCAAAAATCCAATTCGTCCACCACGCCTTTGCCTAAAAAGAATATCGCCGGCTGGCATAAGATGAAAGTCGCTACCGCGAATATTCCCACTGCTTTCTTACGGTTAATGTTAAATTCGTCTTCGAGAAATGCTATCGCCGGCTGTGCTAAAGACACTGACGAGGTTATCCCCGCCAGAAAAAGCAGGAAAAACCAGAAGAAACCCATTATTGCCGATAAAGGAATCTTGCCTAACACCAAAGGCATTGTCACAAAGCCAAGGTTAAACAACCCGCCGGAGGCAATTGCCTGGATTTGTTCCGGGCCAAAAAAGACAAATGCCGCGGGAATAACAATACTGCCGCCTAAAATA
>CAKKQA010000018.1 GCA_919901925.1 Omnitrophica bacterium GWA2_41_15
CCGTTTTCCGAGACTTTGAATTTATTGACAGCAGAATCAAAATAAATTCTTCCTTGAACTGTCGGAGATAAAGCTGGAGCCGCCATTGCTCTGACTGAAAGAGCGCCGTTGAGATCTAGAGTAGTGTCAGGAGTTGTTGTTCCGATGCCAAGATTATCTAAAACATTTAACCCGCCGGTTTTAGTTTGCGTTGTTGCGCCAGAATCAATTAAAGACGAAACACTGCCGCCGGGCGGAGTTTGACTGGGATCTGTCCATGCATAGGCGTAAAAGCCAAGCGCCAGCAAAATTAAAACCGCGAAAGTAAAAACAATTCTTTGGCTAAAATAAAGTTTTGGCTTCATAAAGATAAACAGATTGCCTTATTCATTTGACGCTTAAAGCATCAAACAAATAAAACAATAACCTTAAATAAAATTATCAAACAAAAAAACCCGCCAAATGTTTAGCGAGTTTTTTAATTTATCTTAAAATTGATGTTTTCTAAAAACAAAGCGATATTAAACCAATAAATTGTGCTTTGAATTCTCATCATATTTCTTGATTAAATTCAATCTTTAAAATCTACCGCGTTTTTGGGCAGATGTCAAGCACAAATTTAATTTTTAAGTCCGAGCGCTTTTACCCGCCAAAAAACCTTTTAAGCGGGTTTACCCAACAGTCTTTCCAATCTGCAGGACATAAGAAGCGATTGTCCACGCGATTGAGATTACGACCGCGCCGATTGCGGCCCACATTAAAGTATTCTTGCCTTTTGTAACTTTGTCTTCAGCACCGGCAGCTGTCATCCAAATCAACCCGCCGTAGATGATGAAAATAACGGTAATGACACCAAGAAAGCCGAGAGCGATGTTAATGACAATCCGGATTGTATCCCGAATATCAGAAACTTCTTCGCCAACCAAGCCCTCAACCACACCGGCGCCTATGTCTAAAACGCAAATCCCGGATTCGCAAGTGGCGCCCCCTTCGCAATAAGAATCATCTGTGCATGACTTTCCGACTTTCTTAAGGCAGACATTGGAAATGTCTGTAGAATTGTTTAGTTCGCCCTTGACGCAGGCAGTATTAACACCTTTCACAGTACCTGTATAATTATTCCGAGAACAAATAAGCCCCAAATCAGCATCGCATTTTATTGTATAAGTACTGCTTGAACCGCTTGTTGGCGAATTGGTATATTGATAATTGCAAGCACATCCTTCTGTTAATACTTCTGGTAACGGCGATGGTATTGTTGGTTCGTCGGTGCATAGTGTCTCCGCGTTTATTGTTATGCAATCTTTAGATGCAAGCCCTACACCAGTAGGCGGCGGCGCCGCATGGGCTATTTGGATTTGATGCAAAAATCCAACTGTCTTGCCTACTTGCAGCACATAACTTGCGATTGTCCACGCGATTGAGATTACAACGGCGCCGATTGCCGCCCACATCAGAGTATTCTTGCCTTTAGTAAATTTGTCTTCTGCCCCTGCCGCGGTAAGCCAAATCAAACCGCCGTAGATGATAAAAATGACGGTAACAACGCCAAGAAACCCGAGAGCTATATTGATTACCACTCTGATAGTATCGCGAATGTCAGAAACTTCCTCGCCAACCAATCCTTCCACAACACCTGCGCCAATGTCTAAAACGCAAACTCCAGATTCGCAAGTAGCTCCGCCTTCGCAAAAAGAATCGTTTTTGCACGACTTTCCGGTTTTCTTAAGGCAAAAATTGGAAATATCTGTAAAATTTGTTTGATCTTTGCCGATACAGGCAGTTGGAACATCTTTCTTAGTGCCTGTATAATTATTTCTTGAACAAATAAGCCCTTCGTCCGCATCGCATTTTATAGTATAAGTACTGCTTGGCGCGGCTGTTGGCGTATTGGTATATTGATAATTACAAGCACACCCTTCGGACGGTACCGGCGATAGTACTACTACTGCATCTATGCATGCTGCTGGAAGTATACAATTTATAGGTACAACTGGCGGATCTGCACCACTTGGACCAGTTGTTGGCGGCGCGGCATGGGCAATTTGAATTGGATGTAAAAATCCAACTGTTTTACCTACTTGCAGCACATAACTTGCGATTGTCCATGCGATGGAAATTACGACGGCGCCGATTGCCGCCCACATCAGAGTATTCTTGCCTTTGGTAACTTTGTCTTCTGCACCTGCTGCCGTTAACCAAATCAAACCGCCGTAAATGATAAAGATGACGGTAACAACGCCAAGAAAACCAAGCGCGATGTTAATAAACATTCTAATTGTGTCGCGAATGTCAGAAACTTCCTCGCCAACCAAACCCTCAACCACTCCGGCGCCTATGTCTAAAGTACAGACTCCGGATTCGCATGTGGCGCCGGATTCGCATTCAGCATCACTGCCGCATCCTGCTTGCTCTGCCTGCCAAAGACAAAACAAACTCGCTTCTCCTGAACCCGGATCCGCTTCGCCTTCTTTGACTATTACTGGGATAGTCGGCGCATAATTATTTTGCGAGCATACTAATCCTTTGTCAATATTGCACCCTACCATAAATACGCCGCCGTCCGCGTCTGTATACCGATAATTGCAAGCATTAC
>CAKKQA010000019.1 GCA_919901925.1 Omnitrophica bacterium GWA2_41_15
GGTATAATTTTTAACATTTGTCGCCAGAGGGGTAAACTATGGATTTAGGCATTGCAGGTAAATACGCGCTGGTTTCCGGCGGCACGCACGGGATAGGCATTAGCACGGCATTGGCATTGGCAGAGGAGGGTTGTAATGTTGCCGTATTTTCGCGAAACAAAGAACGCGTGGCACAGGCGCTATCCGAATTAAAAAAGAAAGGCGTGGATTGTTTAGGAATTACTGCCGACAGCATGGCAAAAAATGACGTAGAAAATGTTATGAAGGCAGTCATACGCAAATGGGGCACGCTGCATATTTTAATAAATAATGTAGGCGGGGGGGGCAGATGGGGCAAGGAAGTTGTTGAGGAAACCGCTGAAGAAGTATGGCTTGAGGTTTATAATAAGAACGCCCTTGCGGCAATCAGGCTTACTATGATGGCAATACCTTATATGCGTAAGCAGAAATGGGGAAGGGTAGTTACTATTACGTCTATATTTGGCAGAGAAGCCGGCGGCAGGCCTTGGTTCGCGATGGCTAAGACCGCGCAGACCAGCCTGATGAAGGCATTAGCCATTCAGCATTATTTAGTTAAAGACGGGATTACCTTCAATAGTGTCGCTCCCGGAGCGATAATGATAGCTGATACGGGATGGGATAAGATGTTTAAAGAAAATCCGAAAGGGTTGAAAGAGTTTATTAAGCGCGAAATACCTCTGGGCCGTTTAGGCACTTCAGAAGAAGTAGCCAATATCGTAACTTTTTTATGTTCTCAAAAAGCCAGCTTAATTAACGGGGTTTCTGTCCCTGCGGACGGCGGCCAGGGGAGAAGTATTCTTTGAAAGGACTATCAATGAAAGTCTCGCTAATTATTTTTACGATGAACGAAGTAGATGGCATGAAGGCTATTATGCCGAAAATTAATAAGGATTGGTATGATGAATTGATCATTGTTGACGGCGGCTCTACCGACGGGACAATTGAATTTGCTCAAAAGGAGGGTTACTATATTTTTGTTCAGGAAGAGAAAGGCGCGGGGGCTGCTTTTAAGGAGGCCCTGCGGAAGGCCACGGGGGATATTGTCATAACCTTTAGCCCCGACGGTAATAGCCTGCCGGAAAAAATACCGGAGATTGTCGTAAAGATAAAAGAAGGTTATGACGTGGTTACTGTCTCGCGCTATTTATGCGGGGCTAAGAGTTACGATGATGACGCCTTTACCGCTTTTGGCAATTCTATGTTTACATGGCTTGTTAACCTCCTTTTTAAAACGAATTATACTGATGTATTGGTTATGTACCACGGTTTTAAGAGGGAGGCAATTCAGGCTTTAAATATTCATACTAAAACTCCCAGCTGGGGAACGCTGCTACTCTTGCGCGCTACTAAAAAGAGATTGAGGATAGCTGAAATACCGGGAGATGAACCTAAAAGGATAAGCGGTTTGCGCAAGATGAAGCCGTTAATAAACGGCTCTTGCGAACTTTTTATGATCGTTAAGGAATTTCTCAAAAGGAATTAGTGATTATATGTTTAATAAAGATGATGATATTGATGTCCTGTTAATTTATCCCAAAACAGGGATCGATTTCGGGTCAACTATTGCCCCTCCTCACGCCTTTCTTACTATTGCCGCGCCTTTAGATAAAAAGGGCTATAAGGTAAGAATAATTGACCAGAGGGTAGATAATTTGTGGAGGCAGCACATAGAGGAGTCTTTGCAAAAAAGGCCGATATGCGTAGGTGTTTCTTCAATGACTGGCACGCAGATTTATTATGCCCTTGAAATAGCCAAAATTGTCAGGGAGGCGGCCAATGGCAGCATCCCTATTGTCTGGGGCGGGGCGCATCCTTCTTCAATGCCGGAACAGACGGCAGAGGATGAATTCGTAGATGTTGTTTGTGTCGGGGAAGGCGATATAACGTTGATGGAGTTGGTTGAGGCGTTTGCGCGTAAGTCGCCCTTAATGAATGTCAAGGGCATAGTATTTAAGGATGGAAATAAGATTGTAATGACGCCTCAGAGGCCGCTCCTTGATATTGAGGGCCTCTTAAATGTGCCTTGGCACCTGATTGACCTGGAGAAATACATTCATCGCGACTTCTATATTAAAAATATAAAGCGCAGTTTGGATATCGGCCAGACAAGCAGGGGCTGCCCGTTTGATTGCGGATTTTGTTCCAGCGCTTCCTTGCGGCAGAGAAAATGGCGGGCGATGTCTGTTGAAAAATCACTGGAGCGCATAATTGGCCCGATAAAACAGTTTAATCTTGATGGTATCTGGATACGCGACGATGAGTTTTATATTGACCGAAACAGGGCTGACAGTATCTGCGAGGGTATTATTAAATCCGGGATAAAAATAAAATGGTATACTTCAGGGACACGCATAGATATTTTCAACCGCTCTAGCGACGAACAGATTAAATTATTAAAAAAAAGCGGGGCTGATACTTTAAAATTTGGGGCCGAATCCGGTTCTGACCGGATACTTAAATTGATGCAAAAAGGGATTAGGCGGGAAGATACGATTAAGGCTAATCTAAAAGCAAAGCGCTGCGGCATTACGCCCGCCTTTGCCTTGATGGTGGGATTCCCGGGAGAAACATTAGATGACATAAATCAAACTATTGAACTCTTTGTGCAGTTGAAAAAAGATAACCCGAAGGCCCAATTTGAAGCTATCGGCACATATACCGCTTTACCAAAAACGCCTTTATATGAGCTGGCTATAAAATCGGGTTTGAAGCCGCCGCGCAATTTGGAAGGATGGATTTATTGGCTTTCCGATGAATATGACATTGAAGGCCGGAAGATCCCCTGGTTTGGCCGCAAGGATAGAAAAAAAATAGGCAACCTGACGTATATGAGTATTTTAGCCAATATTTCTTATAATGCGATAGAGGGGATTGAAAATAATTTATTGCGGCTGGCACTAAAATTATTTATTCTTCCGATCAGCCATTTTGAAAGGTTTAAGCTTAAAAATAAATGGTATGCATTTGCCCCGGAATTAGGAATCGCGAGATACTTAAGGAAAAAAATTTTTTACGGCAGCCACAGGAATATCCGATGAAAAATAAAACGAAAATGAAGATTTCTTTTGGCACGGTTACTATTACGGATATGGCTAAAAGGCTTGTTGCTGATGCGTTAGACAGCGGGCGCATCTCTTGCGGTAAATATGTGAGGCAGTTTGAAAAAGAATTCGCGCGGCTGGCCGGCACGAAAATGGCAGTTGCTGTTTCAAGCGGAACAGATGCGGTCTGCCTGGCATTAGCGGTATTGTATGATTTTGGCGCCAAAAGAGGGGATGAGATTATCGTTCCGGCTTTATCTTTTGTAGCAACCGCGAATGCGGTACTACAGGCAGGATTTAAGCCGGTATTTGTTGATATTGACAGGCAGACGCTTAATATAGACGCCTTAAAAATAGAATCAGCGATTACCTCCAGGACAAGGGCCGTTGTTCCTGTTCATTTAATGGGTAAGCCTGCGGATATGGATGCTATTAATTCGCTGGCAAAGAAATACCGCCTTTATGTAATTGAGGATGCGGCTGAAGCTCACGGGGCTGTTTATAAGGGCAAAAATGTCGGCTCTCTCGGTGATATGGCGGCATTTAGCCTTTATGTGGCGCATATAATAACAACTGGAGAAGGCGGGATTGTAACAACGAATAAGCCGGAGTTTGCCGAAGTGATTAGGTCTTTGCGGAGCCACGGCCGCGCATGTAAATGTGAGGCCTGTGTGATTAATACAAATTCAGGGTATTGTGCCAAGCGTTTTAGCCGTTCGGATAATCAGGATATAAGGTTTGTCTTCGAACGTATAGGATTTTCATCCAAAATGAATGAGCTCGAAGCCGCGATTGGCATCGGGAATTTAGCTATTTATAATGAGATACTGAAAGAAAGAAGAAAGAATTTATATTACCTGATGAATAAGTTTAAAAAATTCTCTCCCTACTTGGTAACCATAAAAAAAGAGCTTTATGAGGAAATTGGGCCGCATGCCTTTCCGTTTATTATTCAGGAGCAAGCTAAATTTACCCGCAATCAACTGGCAGGTTACCTTAGTAAGAAAAATATAGATTCAAGGACGTTGTTTTCGTGTATCCCTACACAGTGCTGGGGTTTCGGGTTTCTCGGTTATAAAATAGGCGATTTTCCTCATGCCGAATATATAGGAAATAACGCTATTCATATCGGCGTACATCAGGACATAGGAAAAGACGGCTGTGATTATTTTATTGACAGCATTGAAGAGTTTTTATCAAGGAACGCGAAATAATGTTTGAGATAAGCATAATTATTCCGGTATATAATAGCGCGCCCTGCCTGCCTGAATTAAACCGGCAGATAGAAGATGCCTTAAGTGATGTGCCGTATGAGGCAGTTTTTATTAATGACCGCAGCAGGGATCAGAGTTGGGATAAAATCATTGAAATTACAGAGAGAAATAAAAATATCACCGCTATTGATTTAAGGAAGAATAGCGGGCAGGATAATGCGATAATGGCCGGATTAAGGCAGGCTGCCGGCAGATATATTGTCATCATGGATGATGATTTGCAGCATTCTCCTTATGATATCAAGAAGATGCATGAAAAATGCGTGAGCGGGAATTATGACGTTTGTTTCGCGAATTTTCCTGAAAAAGAGAATGCCCGCTGGAAAATAATAGGCAGCTGGATTAACGGGAAGGCTGCTGAGTTTTTGCTTTCAAAACCAAGAGACATATACCTTTCGCCATTTAAAATTATTAAAAACGCGGTTATTCAGGAAATTATCAAATACGATGGCCCATATCCGTATATTGATGGTTTGATCTTGGCTGTTACTGATAACTTCACCCAAATCAATATAGCGCACTACAAGCGGCCTTATGGCAAAGGCAATTATAATTTAATAAAATCCATAGCCGTATTCATGAAATTAGCCACAAGTTTCTCTGTGATACCCTTGAGGTTGTCGGCATTTATAGGTTTTATATCGTCAATACTGGGTTTCCTGCTTGGATGTTATTACGCGGTAACTCACTTAACATCCAATCAAAATATAGAAGGGTGGACTACTTTAGTGGTTATAATTCTGTTCATAGGCGGTTTGATGCTTGTGTCGCTGGGGATTATCGGAGAGTATCTTGGCCGGGCATATTTAAGGCTGAATAACCGGCCGCAATATACTATAAAAGAAATAATTAAAAATACTGAATCGGTTAGAGCCTGAAAATGGATAAAATAGCTCCGGTATCGATAGATAGGCCTGAAGTTTCTGAATCTTTTGAAAGCGGGGAATCTATACAAGAAATTTTGTCCCGCCCAAGAAAAACAGGCAAAGTATTATTGATTGTCCCTTTCCAAAGTGATGTTTACGGCATAAAAATCAAGCCTGCGTATCCGGCATTGGGGATTTTGTCGGTTGCCGCAATGCTTGAAAAGGCAGGGCATCGGGTTTCGCTTATTGACGCGGATGCCGATAATATAAGCATAGAAGGCATACTGGAGATGATTTCCGAAGATAAGTATGGTGTGGTAGGGTTTACGGCTGTTACCTCAACGTATCCCAGCGCGGTTAAAATCGCAAGCAGCATAAAAAAAGATTTTCCCTGCGTAGTTACTGTGTTGGGCGGGATCCATGCTACCGTAGATTCTGTTAATTGCGCAAAGGAGAAAGCATTTGATTTTGTTGTTGTTGGGGAAGGTGAATGTACTGCCGTTGAGCTGGTAGATAGTATTATGGATGGGATTGACAATTTTTCTCAGATTAAAGGAGTGGTTTACAGAAACAGAGAAGGAGATATTATTTCGGGAGGGCGCAGGGGGCTAGTGTCAAATCTGGATGATTTACCTTTCTCCGCGTGGCATCTGATCGGCGGCCTAAAAAGGTATGCGCCTGCGGATGCCACCTTTCTGCCCGCGGCCCCGATCATGGTTTCTAGGGGTTGTCCCGGCCAATGCACATATTGCAATACAAAGAATATATTCGGCCGGCGCCTCAGGTTTCGCAGCGCGATTAATGCGGTTGAAGAAATAAGAATGCTTGTTTATAAATATAATGTGAAAGAAATTCATTTCTTAGACGATGTTATTACCGCCAATAGAAAATTTGTCTTTGATTTATGCGGCTTACTGAAAAATGAGCCTTATAAATTGCATCTTGAGGTTTCTAACGGGTTACGCGCTGATATGGTAGATAAGGAAATCTTGGCCGCGCTAAAAGAGGTTGGCCTGAAAAACGTCGGCTTTGGAATAGAAACCGGAAATGACCGGATTTCTAAATTAATTAAAAAGGGGATTACCAAGGATCAAGTCAGGCATGCTATTTCTATAGCTAAAGATTTAGGATTAGAGACATGGGGATTTTTCATTATCGCCCTTCCCGGTGATGACAGGGAAAGCATTATGGATACTATTAATTTTGCCATAGAATTAGACCCTAAATTCGCGAAATTCCTTATATTAAAACCTTTTCCCGGCACTGAGGCGTACGCGCAGCTTGAGAAAAAAGGCCTGATTATGAGCAGGGATTTTTCTCAATACGGAGTTTATACGCCGCCTGTGCACCGGCTTGAAACCCTCAGCCAGGAAGAAATATTGAAATTGCAGCGCATGGCTTTTAAGAGGTTTTATTTCCGGCCCGCCAAGATTTTTGAGCATATTAAAGATATCAGGTCTGTGGGCAAAATCATTTCCGTTATCCGCGGTTTCATTTTCATCGTTGTAAGGGTTTTCAGCAAGGGATAAATTTTAAACTTAGTATTTGACGGCGTAACAGGCAAGAAAGGGGACTGTATTTATGGGCTTGTTTAATATATCAAGCTTGACGACAAAAAAATTCATAGCTTATATTTTTATTTTTAGCATAGTAAGATGCGTTATACTTTTTTTACTCTTAGAAGTTATGGCTACTCCGGATATTCAGGCTGGTTATGCGCCTGATTCAAAGATGTATGAAACGCTGGCCAAGAATATTATTTCCGGGCGAGGATTTTCTTCGGATACAAATCCGCCGTTTTTACCGATGATGCTTAAAGAACCGGTATACCCTGTTTTTATCGCGTTAATTTCTTCGATTTTCGGTTTCTCCGCGCTCAACGGAATTAACGGGGTAAATATTATCATTGCCCAGATTTTGATAAATCCAGCTACGGTACTGTTGGTATATTTTATCGCAAGGGAAATTTGTCATGAGAATACCGCGCGGCTGGCGGCTTTATCCATATGCCTTATCCCTACTTTCGGAGAATTGAGCTTTTTTATTCTCGCGGAAACGCTTTATACGCCGATCCTGCTTTTTTTTATGTATGTGCTTCTTAAAGCTTTTAACAGCGGCCTGCCTGCTTATTATTTTTATTCGGGGCTGCTTTTGGGCCTCTGTGCTGTGACACGGGTTATCAGCCTTTATTTTTGCGCCGTTGTTTTACTTTTCATCGCGTTTGGCTATGGAAAAGGCCTCTTATTTTCATTCCGTTTTAGATTAAGGCAAAGGTTTAAAAAGATGCTTATTTTTTTAATCGGGGTTTCGCTGTTGGTTTTACCATGGATAATCCGTAATGGGCTGATTTTCCGGAGTTATCAGGTTACCACCAAGGGCGGATTAACTATGTGGGTGCGCGGTACTATTGCTGAAAGTTTTACGCCGGAAGAATTTAAGGCATATTTGTTGTATATGTTTTCCGGGCGCCTTGCCCAAAAGAAATACCCTGATTTTATCGGTAAGGATTTAGGCAGTTTTGAATACCGCTTTGTAAATTATGCCCCCATAAAGGAACTAAACAAAAAAGGCCTCAGTGAAGGCGAGGTCGACGCGGTTTTGGCCAAAGAGGGGATTAGGAAAGCCTTGCGCCATCCTTTTAAAACTATGATTTTTAGCAGTATAGGGTACCTGCAGGTCTATAAATCTTTCGTCCCCGGATCGCTTTTAATTTATACCCCGCGAAATAGAATATTAAGGGAATATATATATCCCGGTATAAGGCTTATTTTCGGCTTCCCTTTTGGTTTTATGGTTATTTTTATGTCAATCGCAGGCATTTATCTTCATCGCGGGGAAATTATAAAATACCTGCCTGTCATATCGCTAATTGTATATTACCATTTTATGCTTTTTTTTATTACCGCTTCCCCGGGAGGGGTTCAGAGCTTTATCACGCCGGTTACGCCGTTTTATTTTATTTTCGCGGCGCTTTTTATCTCAGTAAAAACTGATAGGGGTATGCTTCGCGCATGAATTATTCCAATTTTCCGATAGAAGTCTCTATAGTGATGCCCTGTCTTAATGAAAAAGACGGCGTTGCCTTTTGCGTAAAAACGGCTGTTCGCGCTCTTAAGGATAATAATATAGATGGAGAGGTGCTTGTCGTAGATAACGGTTCAAGCGATGGTTCTGCTGAACTGGCACAGGCAAGCGGCGCGCGCGTAATCCTGCAGGAATTAAAGGGTTACGGCCAGGCGTATAAAAAGGGCATATCTCAGGCAAGAGGCAGGTTTATACTTATAGGCGATGCGGATGGGACATATGATTTTTCTGACATTATGAAATTCATTGAGCCTTTAAGGCAGGGCTATGATTTTGTGAACGGGAACCGGATGCGCGGGAAAATCCATAAAGACGCAATGTCATTATTAAACCGTTATTTTGGGAATCCTTTTCTTTCAATTTTGTTGAACCTGTTTTTTAAATCGGGTTTATCAGATGTTTATTGCGGGATGAAGGCATTTACCATGTTGGCATATGACAAGATAAAACCGATCAGCACCGGGATGGAATTTGCCCTGGAATTAATTATCAATGCCTCGCGTTTTAGGTTAAGAACAAAAGAAGTCCCAATTGAGCTTTTCCCTAGGAAGGGGAAGTCAAAGCTTAGGCCGTTTAGGGATGCCTGGCGCAGTATCAGGTTTATGCTGCTTTTTAGCCCTAACTATCTATTTCTGCTTCCGGGCGCAGTTATGTTTTTAACCGGGTTATCAGGGATGGTGTTGCTTACTCGGGGGCCTGTAAAGATTATGAGCCATACTTTTGACTTTCACGCGATGCTTTTTTCAAGCTACCTGGCATTGTTAGGTTTTCAACTGGTGAATCTGGGTTTTTTTGCCAAATCATATTCCCTCTCAGAAGGATTTGAGGTGAAAAACAGTTTTTTTAATAAATTTTACTATATCTTTAATCTGGAAAAAGGCATATTACTGGGCCTGTTTCTAATGTCCATTGGGCTGCTTATCGTTTTTTTTATTATTAAGAAATGGTTTTTTTTAGGTGCCGTTGCGCAAGAACGCCAGGAGCTTTTTTCGCTTACACTGATCATTGTCGGCGTTCAGATTATTTTTTCCTCTTTCCTTATCAGTTTGTTAGGCATGAAATCCCGCAGGTAATTAGATGTATGAAGACAGGCAATATTTTAAAAAGCATAAATACCGCGATCCCGGGGATTATTTAGTCAGGTCGTACGCGCTGCCGAAGATAGAATTTATGCGGGAAAACGGCTGTTTTTATGGCAATAACTTAACTATCCTGGATGTGGGAAGCGGTAATGGCACATTTAGCATATATTTCAGGGAATACGCAAAACAAATAGCCTGCATGGATAGTTCTGAACAACTTTTGAAGGATAACAAGTGGGCAGATTTTAAAGCTATGGCTGATGCCTACAGGATCCCTTTTAAGGATTCGCAGTTTGACCTGGTTTTTGCGGCAAATCTCTTGCATCATATAGATTCGCCGCAGTCGGTTATTCAGGAAATGAAACGTTGTGCCAATAAATATTTGGTATTTATCGAGCCGAACAGGTATAATCCGCTAATGTTTATTTTTGGCATTTTTGTTCCCGCGGAAAGAGGCACCCTGGTTTCTTTCAGGAAAAGGTGGCAGGCGCTCATACGCGCCGCGGGGCTTAGAATCCGTGCAGTGAAAACTACGGGCATGATCTCTCAACAGAACACTCCGAAATTCCTTGTCCCATTATTAAAAATTTTTGATTTTGATTTCTGTTTGGGAGAATATGTTATGTTTATCTGTGAAAAATAAAAAGGCAGCAATATTATTAAGCCTGATTTTTATCTTAGGGTTGTCTCTGAGGCTTGCTTATGTTTTGTTTATGCCTCAGATAGGCGTCAATAGGGGTGACTCCGCCAGGTACGCCTTAACTACGGCTAATCTGTTGGAAGGTAAAGGTTATTCTTATACGGATGAAAAACCAGACCTGTTTTTGGCCCCGGGGTATCCGTTTTTTTTAGCATTGGTCTATAAGGTATTCGGGGTGCATAATTATACCGCAGTTAGAATTGTACAGTCAGTTTTAAGCGCGTTCGTTATTTTATTTATTTATTATTTAGCAAAAAAAATATTCAACCGGAAGTCGGCTATTCTTAGCGCCTTCATCGCAAGCATTTATCCGGGGTTTATAGGATACTCGGGGCTGCTCCTGCCGCAGGCCATAGTGGTCTTTTTAATCTTATTGTTCTTGGTTATTCTTCTCGGGCGGACTAAGAATTTTTACTGGGGCTGTTTATTGGGGTTAATTGCCGGATACAGTTGCCTGACCAGGCCGGAATTTCTGCTTTTTTGGTTGATACTATGCACAGTCATATTTTTAACTGACAAAGAAAAAAAACATAACCTGAGGTTTATATCGGTAATCTTAATTGTCATGTTTTCGGTAATTATGCCTTGGACAGTACGTAATTACAAGGTATCCGGCAGGCCGGTGTTAATCACTGTTCATTATGGCGATTTACTTTGGTATTCTACATGGAAAGGTGAATGGCTGGAGTATAAGTCAGAGCCGCCATATACCACTATCGCGGTGGGGTTGGGGCCGGTTGATGCCGCGAACGCATATGCGAAAGCAGGTATTCAAAACGTCAAAGAGCATCCGTATATATATATAAAATTGTGCGTAAAAAGGTTTTTTCGGCTTTGGCTTACCGGCCATAGCAACATTTTTAATTTTATGTCAAAAAGTATGCTTACTTATTTGGCCGAAAAGAATTATTTTATATTATTTATAAAAGCGGTTATGCTTATTTTGAATACTGTTTTAGTCCTGATCGGATTTTTCTCTGCCGCCTTTCTATATAAAAGGATCAATAATAAGCAAATATCCTTTTATACCTTGTATTATCCAATAGCATTCTTTAGTATTCTGCATTTTTTTCTTTTTGCTACGCCTAGATACGCTATACCGGCTATGCCCTCTCTGATTATGCTTGCTTCTTTCGGCATCATATCTTTAATAGAAGACAGAAATAAAGGATTAAATGAAACACATACCTTTCAATAAGCCTTTTATGGCTGGAAATGAATTAAGGTATATACAGCAGGTATGTGCCGATGGCCAGTTTTCCGGCAACGGTAAATTTACCAAACGCTGCCAGGCCTGGCTTGAAGAAAGTATTGGATGCGGCAAGGCTTTATTAACGCATTCCTGCACTGCGGCATTAGAGATGGCGGCGATATTAATCGATATAAAGCCGGGCGATGAAATCATTATGCCGTCCTATACCTTCGTTTCTACCGCTAATGCCTTTGTCTTGCGCGGCGGCATACCTGTTCTTGTGGATATCAGGGAAGATACTCTTAATCTAGACGAAAAGAAGGTTGAGCGTGTAATTACAGGAAGAACCAAGGCAATTGTCCCCATGCATTACGCCGGTACTGCCTGCGAAATGGGCGCAATTATGGATATAGCAAGGCGGCATAATCTTGCAGTCATTGAGGACGCGGCGCATGGGATTATGGCGAAATATAAGGAGAGTTATCTCGGCAGTATCGGTGATTTAGCCGCGTTGAGTTTTCATGAGACCAAAAATATTATCAGCGGTGAAGGCGGCGCCCTGCTTATTAATGACAAGCGTTTATATGAGCGCGCAGAGATAATTTGGGAAAAAGGGACAAATCGCAGCCTTTTTTTAAAGGGGCAGGTAGATAAATATAGCTGGGTTGATATCGGGTCTTCATATTTACCCAATGAGATTACCGCGGCTTTTTTATGGGCGCAGTTGGAGAAAGCAGGGAAGATTACGCAAAGAAGGCTATGGCTGTGGTCTATGTATCAAAAGTCATTTTTAGGGCTTGAGATGTCCGGTGTATTGCGGCGTCAGGTTATCCGAAAAGAATGCGCGCACAACGCGCATATGTATTATTTGCTTCTGCCGGGGGCCAAAGAGCGCGATAAGCTTATTTCATTCTTAAAGAAGAATAATATTACGGCCCCTTTCCATTATGTCCCCTTACATTTAGCTGCCGCGGGAAGAAGGTATTGCCGGATACCGGATAAACTTCCGGTTACCGAAGAAGTCAGCCAACGATTGCTAAGATTGCCGCTTTGGGCTGGCATGAAAGATAGAACTATCAAGCATGTTATTGATACGGTAATCAAGGGCTTGTCAGTATAAACCATGAAACCAAACAACCTGCTTTTAGTGCTTATATTGATTTTAGGCCTATTCCTTAGCGCCTATGGCATCAAATGGGGGCTGCCCACAAAAGGCTATTATTTTTCTTATAATAGCGACGAGGTTAAGTATGTCAAAGGATTAAGCGCCATGGACCCGCTTAAGTTAGATTTTAACCCTGACTTCTACGACTGGGGTATCTGGCATTACTACGAATTAGGCGCGGTAGTAGGGCCGGCTAGCCTATTCGGGTTAGTAAAACTTACCAAAGATAAGTTTTTTTATTACGCGCACCCTGAAGAGATGGCTAAAATTTATCTTTTCGGAAGATTTGTTTCAATATTGCTTTTGCTGGCTACTATATATGTAACTTATTTATTGGGAAAGAAGATTTTTGGCGTAAAGGCGGGATTATTAGCGTCTTTGTTCTTAGCTGTCAATCCCGGGATTGTCATCAACGCGCATTACTTAAAGGCAGATATATCCGTAACTTTCTGGATTAGTTTGTTATTGCTATCGGCCTTATTTATTTTTGAAACCGGAATGACTAAGTGGTATGTGATTTCAGGAATATTTACAGCCATTTCCGCCGGTGCTCAATATAATGGTTTCTGTTTTGGGCTGTCCATATTCTTTGCCCACTTTCTGCGCCTTTTTAACGAAAAAAAAAGGCTTACCGTTATTTTAACTGACAAAAAGCTATATTTGGCTTATTTAGTCGCGTTATTAGTTTATCTGGCGATTAATCTCCCGCTGTTTTCTACCGCTAAAGATTTATTTTTTGCTATAAGGGATATGTTTATGCAAGAGGGTGCAGGCATAGATATGGTGGGCAGGCGGGCCGATAACCTGTTTATTGATACGTTCAGGTCATATAGCTTAGTTTATACCCCATTATTTGTCCTTTTGGCGGTGGCAGCTATTTTTCAGGCATTTATAAGGCGAAAAAAGAAAGAGCTTCTGGTTTTATTCTGGTTTTTACCTTATCTTACGTTGATTTCTGTCTTTGGTTATCTCATGACGCGTTACCAGATTCTTATTTCAAGCGGAATATTTGTTTTAACTGCTGGCGCGGTGCAATCATTTTATGAACAGGCAAAATGCAAATGTATTAAAGCTATGTTAATAGCGGTTATTTTCTTTGCCTGTCTTTATGCCGCGATTTATTCATTCGCTTATGACAAAGAGTTAGCCAGGCCGGAAACAGTCCAGCAAGAGGCCTCAAGATGGATTATGCGCAATATCTCCAGTGGCAGCTTTATCGGCATCTGCGGAAATCCCGAGATACGCCATTACCCGCAGATTATCCATCAGTCTTATTTCTATAAAGAAAATCGAACATATAACATTGTAAATTTAAATGGCAGTATTGATGCCTTGAATGCGATGCGGCCCGAATATTTAGTTATGGATAAAAAGGCGGAAGGCTATAATAACCAACCTCAGATAGAAGACAGCTTTTCGCAGGGAATACGCAGATATTATAAGGTCATCCGGATATTCGAGAGGTACCCTTCATTTTATGGCTTATCTTTTCGTTCAAACTTTCTTATAGCTGATTGGGAAACGCCATTCCCGGTTATCGCCGTACTTAAAAGAAAATAAAATTTATCCATGCCAAGATATTTCTACCTGATAAGCATATTTTCCCTGTTATTAGGCACCGTGTCATTTTTCGCGCCAGGGTTCATTTTTTGTTTAATTTTAACTTTTTTTCTCTTTTGGGTTATTTATAGTAAAACATCCGTTGAAGAGCGCGGCTATATATTTAAAATATTAGCGGCAGCTTTTATTTTGCGGCTGGCATTTTTTGTTTTACTTAACTACTATTTGTTTCACAACGGCATTTTTGATGTTTTTGGAGATGCCGTAGATAACCTTTTACGCGGCAAATACGTTGCCGCATATCTTAAGAATGAAATTACAGAATTGCCTATTTTACTTACCCTGGGCACGTATAACGCCCACCTGTTGACAATTTTTAACGGATTATTTTTTGCTCTTTTCGGCTACGATATCATTTCGATAAAGTACCTGAATATTATTTTTGGGCTGGTATTATCTTGGCTTGTTTATGATACAGCCAGAAGCATATTTGATGTTAAGGTTGCAAAAATCGCTTTCGCGATAGTTTTGTTTTGGCCTACATTGTTCCTTTGGTCGCTTGTGGATCTAAAAGAGATACATTGCGTCTTGATGGTAACGGCTATTATCTGGTCTGTAGATAAGCTTATATGCAACAAAGCGGCAGGGATGAGGATATTGTTCACGTTTTTAGTTTTATTGTTTTCTTTATTTTTAGTCATGCTCAGAATAAGGCTTTATCCTATCATGGCAGCTTATTTTATTTTACTTTTATTAACTCTCGGTTTAAGAAAATCGCTTTCAGGGCCGGCTCACCGCAACTTAAAGATCGCCATGTTTATATTCTTGGCGGGAATTCTATTGTTGGCCTTTAGGGTTAAGCTGTTTCAATCCGCGGATGTATTGTATAGGAGCGCTATCGCTTATACGAGAGGATTCCTTACAAGCGGCGGACATAATTACGATTTGCTTCATGGCGCCGCGGACGCGGAGGTTTTTACTATAAGATTTTTCATTTATTTTTTCAGTGGTTCAGCCTTTCACTTTCTAATGGAGCCACTGCTCTGGAATATAAAGTCGCTAAAGATGGCCGTCTTTTCTCCGGTTATGATCATATGGTATTTTTTATTGTTTTTTACTGTCTGCGGGTTATTCACGCTTGTCAAAGATGGTAAAGCGGGGAGGAGCGCCCCTTTATTAATTTTTGCCTTTGTTTATATTGTGTCTTTAAGTATGTCGGTGCCTAATATAGGTACTTTGGTGAGAAGCAGGGATATGATACTGCCGATTATCGCCATAATTGGTTCTTATGGCCTGCGGAAAATAATTAAGGAAAAATAAAGTGATAGCTATCCTGTATATATCTTACGATGGCCTGACCGATCCTTTGGGCCAGTCTCAAATTTTACCTTATCTTAAAGGCTTATCTGCCAAGGGCAATAAAATCTACCTTTTAACTTTTGAGAAGAAACTCAGGCTGAATGATAAAGCCCTATTTGATAAAACTAATAGCGCGCTAAAGGATTCTCAGATTGATTGGAAGATGTTGATCTACCATAAGAATCCGGTTTTTCTGGCAACCGCTTACGATGTTATCAAGGGAATTGCCTGCGCTCATCAGCTGGCTAAGCACAAAACAATAGCCTTGGTTCATGCCAGGAGCTATGTGGCATCGTTAATTGCCATCGCCATAAAGAAGATTCATGGTTGTAAATTTATATTTGACATGCGGGGTTTCTGGCCTGAAGAAAGGGCGGAAGTCGGCATATGGAGAAGAAACTCTTTTATTTTTAGGCTGGCTAAGATGTTTGAACGCCGTTTTATTCAAAGAGCTGATTGGATAGTAGTCCTTACTCAACGGGCAAAAGCAATTATGCGGGAACGCTACCTCTGCGGGTTAAACCGGCGGGTTGAGGTTATTCCTACATGCGTTGACCTTAATTTGTTTAATCCACAGCTAAATAATTATGATGCCGAAAAAAATAAAATACAGGATAAATTTATTTTTTCTTACATAGGCTCTGTTGGAACATGGTATTGTTTGCCGGAGGTAATTGAGTTTTTTGAAATCGCGAAAAGAACGGTACCCGGAGCCTACTTTTTATTTATAGTTTCCCAAATGAAAGGGTTAGTGAATAATTCTATGGCGGCTTCCGGCTTCACGGCCAATGAATATACTGTAAAGTCTTTACGCCACGATGAAGTCCCTGGTTGGTTAGCCCTTAGCAGGGCGAGCGTGTTTTTTATTAAGCCTGTAAGCTCAAAGTTGGCATCCTGCCCGACAAAGTTTGCGGAGTCGCTTGCCTGCGGAGTCCCGGTAGTAATTAACTCCGGCATCGGGGATACGGAAGAAATCGTAAAAGAAGAAAGGGTGGGCGTGGTCATAGGCGGATTTTCCCAGGTGGAATATAAAAAAGCCTTTGATGAGTTAGAAAGGCTTTTCGCGGATGGCGAAGGCTTGAAACGCAGGTGCCGTTTAACAGCGGAAAAGTATTTTTCTTTGAGTTCCGCGGTAGAAAAATACGGCAATATATACCGCAATTTATCAAAATGAAGATATTATTTTTAGTCCCGTATCCTTCTGACGGCGCAAGCAACAGGTATAGAGTAGAACAATATTTGCCGTATTTAAAGGAAAATAATTTTGATTATACCCTGCATCCGTTTTGGAGCAGGGAAGCGTTTAAAGCGCTTTATCAGAAGGGCTCTCGCCTAAAGAAGGCGTATTTTTTTATTTTGAGTACCATGCGCAGGCTTTCGGATGTTGTGTGTATTTTTCGTTATGATATTATATTTATTCATCGCGAGGTTTACACTCTTTACGAGATTTTCTTTGAGAATGTCCTGCGCCTGTCTAAAAAACCTGTCATATTTGATTTTGACGATGCCATATTTTTGCCCTCCAGCAGCCCGCAAAATACTTTTATAGAGAGATTTAAAAGCCATAGGGCCGTCCCCCGGTTTATAAAATTAAGCAGTTATGTAATAGCAGGAAATTCATTTTTAGCCGGCTACGCCCTAAGGCTTAACCCCAATGTGGCGCTTATTCCTACCTCTATTGATACACAGAAGTATATGCCTCTGATTAAGAAGGATGAGCCGGATGGGAAAATCGTCATTGGCTGGGTCGGTAGTGTTACAACGATACACTTTTTGGATTCACTGCGAGCAGTTTTTCTGGCCTTATCGCAAAAGCACAGTAACCTTGTTTTTTATATTATCGGCGGAAACTTTTCTGTCGAAGGCCTTACTAATTTTAGATGTAAACCGTGGAGTCTGGCGCAGGAGATTCAGGATTTAAGGCAGATTGATATCGGAATAATGCCGATGCCGGATAACCAATGGACGCAGGGAAAATGCGGCTTCAAGGCGATTCTTTATATGAGCATGGGTATTCCTTGTGTCTGCTCTCGGGTTGGTGCGAATAAAGAGATCATCATAGAAGGGAATAACGGGTTTTTAGCGGATACGGATCAAGAGTGGATAGATAAACTATCTGGCTTAATCGCTGATGCGGATTTAAGAAAGAGAATCGGCAATCAGGCAAGAAAGATCGCTGAAGAAAGATATTCAGTTAAGGTAAACGCGCCTAAATTTTTGCGGGTGTTAAATCAGGCGTATCAAGGAAAATAAGGGAAAAGGATGAGGGTAGTTATTGTTGTTTTTCAAGATAATACGGATATCGCCGGGGTAAAATACCTGCACGCCTATATAACTTCAAAAGGCTATAATAGCTCAGTTTTGATTCTGCCTGATAATGAGCCGCGTAATATAAATGCCGCGATAGATTATATTGTCCGCGCGGACCCGGATGTAGTCGGTTTTAGCGCCATGAGTTATGATTTTAAGAGGGCTGAGAATTTCGCGAAATCATTAAAGCAGCGTTTCTATAAGTACCCGTTTGTTTTTGGGGGGGTGCATGCTACTGCTGACCCGGAATCCTGCCTTGAAACTGCGGATATTGCCGTGCGCGGAGAAGGCGAAGAAACATTTCTTGCCCTGTTGGAGGCAGTTAAGAAAGGGAATTCAGGCAGTATAACACAGATTAGCGGCATTGTTTTAAAAGACAATAATAAGATAATCCATACTCCTGTCAGGCAGCCGGTAGTTGATCTTGATGCGCTTCCTTTTCCCGGGCATTTACCTGATAATATATATGTAGTGCACCGCGCCGGCATTCGTTCCATAAAAGAGAAGGCTGTGTATAAAAGGTATGCCCGTTATGAAGGAGTATTTCTCTCTATAGCTACTTCGCGCGGCTGCCCATTTTCCTGTAATTACTGTTCCAATTCTATGTATAAAGCTTTATATGGAAACAATTCTGTGCGCTCCCGGTCAGTGGATTCGGTAATCAGCGAGATTAAGGCAGAAGTAGGCGGTTTTAAAAATATACTATATGTAAATTTTACCGATGACTGTTTTTTGATGCATCCGGCCGGCTGGCTTGATGAGTTCAGCAGAAGTTACGCCGGCGAAATTAATATTCCTTTTGTGGCGCGCGCCACGCCGCGCCATATTAATCGGGAGAATATAAGCCTTTTAAAAAAAGCTGGCCTGCGCTGGATTTTTATGGGGCTGCAGACCGGAAGCGACCGCGTAAATAAAGAGGTTTACGGACGGTCCGCGACAGCGCAAGATTTTCTTGAAGCGGCAAAGCTTATCCGGGAATTTAGGATTTCTCCGTGGTACGATGTTATTTTAGATAATCCTTATGAAACAGAAGAGGATAAGCTTATGACTATTGATGTACTCTTAGGCGCGAAGCGGCCTTTTCAGCTGGGGATATTCTCTTTGGATTATTTTCCCGGCACAGAATTACTGCGCAGGGTTAACGCGGAGAAGATCCCGGTGCCTAAATTAGGAGAAAAATCTTATACAAAGTTCGAATCCAGCCTTATTAATTATTATGTGCGTATGACAGCGAGCCTGCCTAAATGCTTAGTGCGTAAATTGGTAAAAATGAGAAATAGCCTGCTCGGCAAACAGCTGGGTATATTATTTTATTGCCTAACGCTTTTTATAGAGCCTTTTATATATGTTTGGCTGGTATTTCAGTCGAATGACTTCAGGTTTATCCGGTCGTTTAAAGTAATTAAGTCATTTTACCGCAGGTCAATAGCAAAGTTGTTTTTTCGGGATATAGCATAAACCAAAATCTGGGTTAAAGGATTTTTCTATGTGCGGAATAGCCGGGGTAATAGATTATAATACAAGTAGCTGTGTAAACCAACAGCTTATTAGCAGGATGTGCGGCGAGTTGAGGCACCGCGGCCCGGATGACCAAGGGATTTTTATCAATAAAAGCAGCCCTCAAGTGGGTTTAGGCCATAGGAGATTAAGTATTATTGACCTTTCGCCATCCGGCCGCCAGCCGATGGCAAATGAAAAGAAAAATATATGGCTTGTTTTTAACGGAGAAATCTATAACTATCATGAGCTTAGGCCGGAGTTAGAAAATAAGGGCCATGTTTTTTGTTCTTCTACCGACTCAGAAACAATAATCCATCTCTATGAGGAATACGGGGAAGATTGCGTTAAATTCCTGCGCGGGATGTTTGCCTTCGCGTTATGGGATGAAACCCGGCAGACGCTTTTACTGGCAAGGGACAGGGTCGGCAAGAAGCCGCTGCTCTACCATCACAGGAACAATAAATTTTGTTTTGCCTCGGAATTTTGCGCGCTTTTAGCGAGCGGCCTGCCGAGCCGTGAAATAAACCCGGCAGCCGTTGATTGTTATCTTTCTTTCGGTTATATCGCCTCACCGCTTACTATCTATAAAGACGTTTTTAAATTGCCTCCCGCCCATATTTTAATATTAAAAAATAATAATCTGACTATAAAAAAATACTGGGAATTACAGTATTCTCATAAGGTTAAAATATCCGAAGAGGAAGCCTGCAGCGAGGCCTTAAGGCTGCTCAAGGAGGCGACTAAGATTAGATTGTATAGTGATGTTCCCTTAGGAGCTTTTTTAAGCGGAGGGATAGATTCCAGCACAGTGGTGGCCTTGATGAGCGAAATTTCTCCTAAGAGAGTTAAAACATTTTCAATCGGATTCGAGGAGAAGGATTATAGCGAACTGCAACACGCAAAAAATATCGCCCGCAAGTTTAATACCGAGCATCACGAGTTTATAGTGAAGCCAAGGGCAATGGAGGTTTTGCCTTTGTTAGTGGAAAGATATGGAGAGCCGTACGCGGATTCTTCATGCATTCCCACTTATTACGTTTCTTTAGAAACCAAACGGCATGTTACGGTTGCCCTAAACGGCGATGGGGGAGATGAATCTTTCGCGGGTTACGAGCGGTATCAGGCAATGATGTTTGCGCAGATATTTCAGAAAGTCCCGCGCCCGTTAAGGGAGCTAACGTTAAAAGCTTCGCGGCTTTTGCCGGATTCATCTGACGTGAAAAATAAATTAAGGAGAATCAGGAGATTTATCAATGCGGCGTCTTTGCCGCTTGCAGACCGGTATATAAAGTGGGTAAGTATTTTTAATGATGATTTTAAAAGGGGCCTTTATTCCGAAGGCTATTTGAACATCCTGCGGGGTTTAGATAGGTTTTCCGCGCGGGACGCGTTTTTTAATAATTCTCAAGGCTTATCCGCGCTCGACATGGCCCTTAACGCGGATGTGCGTTTTTATCTTCCGGAGGATCTATTAGTTAAAATGGATATAGCCAGTATGGCAAATTCTTTAGAAGCCAGGTCGCCTTTTCTTGACCATAAGCTTATGGAATTTGCAGCCAGCCTGCCGGCGGAATACAAGATGAAAAGATTCGTTAAAAAATACATTTTAAAGAAGATAATAAAAGGCTTGATTCCCCGCGAGAATGTTTACAGAAAAAAAATGGGTTTCGCGCTTCCGGTAGGGGAGTGGTTCAGGAATGAATTGAAGGGATTTTTATCTGAAGCAATCCTCGCGCCTAAAGCCTTAAGCAGGGGGTATTTTAGGCCTGGCGTAGTTAAAGGTATGATAGGGCAGCATGTTTTAAGGCAAAAAGATTATACCAATCAGCTTTGGGCGCTGTTGATGCTGGAGTTATGGCACCGCAGGTTTATTGATTAGATGAAAAGATATTTTCATATACTCCTGCTTTTAATTTTTATTGTTGGCAGTTTTTGTATCCTCAACATAGAAGTCAACACAAGGCAATGCGTAAATTATGATTGTCACAGCATTAAACTGCCCTTATATTTGAAATTATTGGGTTTCTTTGACAGGCATTATAATTATAAAAACCTTGTAAATGAAATTGTAAGAGGCGCGTCATCCGAGGAAGAGCGGTCAATGAGGATATTTGAGTGGACGTATAAAAACATAAAAAGAGTCCCGCGCGGTTTACCTGTTATCGACGATCATATTTGGTGGACCATTATCAGGGGTTATGGCACAATGGACCAATTTTCTGATATATTCACTACTCTCTGTAATCATGCCGGGATAAAGGCATTCTTTACCGATGTTTCTACGAAAGACGGAAACAGTAGGTATACATTTTCCTTTGTAAGAATAAAAGGAGGCTGGGTACTGTTTGACCCGTATAACGGCGTATATTTTAAAGATAAAAACGCTAAATTTTCAGATATAGATAGTTTAAGCTCGGGCAATTGGAAATCAGTCTCGCTTGATAAAGAACCGCGTATTGTTACCGATTACTCGCTTTATTTTGAGAATTTATCGTATATCAACTTTAGCCTGCTTACAAGGGCAAGTATTCAGTCGCCCTTTAACAGGCTGCTTTTTGAGCTTAAAAAACGCCTGAATATTTAGCTTATCGCGTCGGCCAACCTTCCTTAATCTTCAGTTTTATCGTAATAGGTCAGCTCTAGGAAGTGACCCATTGCCGTCATCCAGAACAAGTTGG
>CAKKQA010000020.1 GCA_919901925.1 Omnitrophica bacterium GWA2_41_15
TTAGCATCAGGCTTCTTTTCTTCGGTAAGGATTTCACCCTTGGCTCTCTTTTCCATATAATAATCAAAGTTGCCGTGGATCTTCTTAACCGCGCCTTCTTTGACTTCATAGACAACATTGGCTACCGAACGCACAAAATAAATATCATGGCTGATAAAAACCAATGTGCCCTCGTATTCTACTAATGCCCTTACTAACGCGTCAACCGCGTCCACATCAAGGTGAGTAGTAGGCTCATCAAGCAAGAGAAAATTCGGCGGGTTAATCAAAAGCTTTGCCAGAATAAGCCGGCTCTTTTCTCCTCCTGAAAGCACTTTTACTTTTTTATCCGAATCATCGCCGCTAAACAAAAACGCTCCGAGAATAGTCCTGATAGTCTCCTCGGACATAAAGCCGGGCGCCGCGGAATATGCCTCCTGCAAAACCGTATTATCCGGATGCAGAATATCCATACGGGTCTGGGAAAAATATCCGGCGTCCACATTATGGCCGATAACCCTTCCCCCTGAATCGATATCAACCACGCCGGCTAGAATCTTTAATAGCGTTGACTTTCCGGCGCCGTTTTCTCCGGCCAAAACCGCTTTCTCTCCCTGAGTTATCTCGAAATCCAAATCTTTATAAACCTGTATATCCGCGTAACCCTTAGAAACCTTCTCCAGCCGCGCCACGTTATAACCGCTTCTTCTCGTCGCGGGAAAATGGAAATTTCCGATACTTTGCCTTGGGTCATCGGGAAGCGCCACTGCCTCTTCTTCTATTCTTTCCAACACCCTGCGCTTTGCCCGCACTGACGCGGCCTTATTCGGCTGGGCGTGAAAACGCCCGACAAACTTTTCCAACTGCTGGCGTTTTTTCTCCTGTTCTTTAAACTGCTTCTCTAAATAAACGCGCTTTTCCGCTTTTATTTGTTCGTAATGTTCGTAATTGCCTTTGACTTTAGCGATCTGGCCGTTTTCAAGTATCAAAGTATAATTCGTAACCTCCGTCAAAAATGCCTTATCGTGGGAAATCATAATAAATGTCCCGTCGAAATCCTCTAAAAAATCCTTTAGCCACAACGCCGCGTTTAAATCAAGGTAATTTGTCGGCTCATCCAACAGAAGAAGGTCATACTGATAAGTAAGCAGCTTAGCCAACAGCACGCGCATCTGCCAGCCGCCGCTTAACTGCGCGACAGGGCGGTTAAAATCATTTTCTTTAAATCCCAGGCCCATCAATATTTTTTTCGCTTTATATTCCAGCTCAAAAAAACCCAAGGCTTCTAAATGATGCAGGATATCGCCATAGCGTTTTGATCCGGCATCGTTTTTCTCCTCAAGCGCCTCTTTTTCTTTTCTGAGGCCCATAATCCGCTCATCGCCTTCAGTCAGCTCCGAAAGCACAGTTTTGTCAGATTTGAAACTGGATTCTTGAGGAAGATACCCGATGTGAATATTTTTTAACACCTGCACATCGCCGGAAGACGGCTCAAGCTCGCCTAAAATCAAAGAAAAGAACGTACTCTTACCCGCGCCGTTTGGGCCGATAAGGCCAATCTTCTCTCCTCTGTTAATGCCTAAAGAGATTTTCTCAAAAAGAGTTTTCTTGCCGTAGTTTTTGGAAAGGTTGGTTATGGTAATCATTTTTTAGCTAACAAGCGGGCCGGATAAATCCGGCCCCTACAGACATACAGCAGCATCTCTGTAGGGGCGCCATTTATGGCGCCCGAAGAAAAAAATCGGTTTATCAAACATTTATTAAATAATCCGGCGGGATTCTAAGGCTTTGGAAAGCGTCGCGGAATCCGCGTATTCTAAGTTCGAGCCCATAGGCAGGCCAACACCAATACGGCTGACCCGCACGCCTAAGGGCTTAAGCACTTTGGTGAGGTATAAAGCAGTAGTTTCTCCTTCGGTGTCCGAGTCAGTGGCAATTATAACTTCCTGTATATTTTCCTGTTTTATCCTGCCTAAGAGGCTGTCAATTTTCAAATCCCCGGGCCCTTTGCCTTCAAGAGGAGCAATCGCTCCCAGCAAAACATGATACAACCCGTCGAATGTGCCGGTTTTCTCGATAGAAGTGACATCGTTGGGCCGCTCAACCACGCAAAGTATTCCTTTATTGCGCCGGGGGTTTCTACAGATGGCGCATTCTTCCTGTTCGCTTAAATTGTGGCAGCGTTGGCAAAGGCTCACCTTTTCTTTTAAATCGATAAGCCTTTGCGACAAAAGAGAAATATCATCTCTACTAGAGTTGTTCAAAAAGTAAAAGACAATCCTCTCCGCGCTTCTCCTGCCAATGCCGGGAAGTTTAACAAACTCCTGGATTAATTTCTCTACACTCTCGGGATAATTCATTTTACCTTAACTGACCCCTGGGGTCCGCAAGATTGCGGACCCCAGGGGTCAGTTCTAATCCTTCCTCACTACCCTTCCGTTAAAGGTATTTATCGCCGCTTGAATCACAGGGTCTACTTCATCACCAAAAGGCTCCTGCGGCTGATCATCTCTTTGAACAAGCGAAAAATTAACTCTGATATCTGTTTTGAAAACATCCCTGCAAATAGTTTCCAATACCAAGCGGTTTTCTTTGCTTTCTAACGCCTCTTTGTGAAAACTAAAACTTTTAGGAAAACCAACGACTAAAACGCCATCTAAAACATCCACAGGCCGGCCCTCTTCCATATAATGCGCCGCCGATACCTTAACCCTGCGCAACTCGTCCATAAACAAAGGCCATTGCTCTTTTACCTTATTAAAACCTATTGCTATGGCTGGCTGTTTATTATTCTCTTCTACGGGTTCAAGCTTTGCCTCAATATCCTTTTTTTTTAAGCCTGCCTCGGGCGCCGGGCCCTGTCCGAGGGATTTTCCCTGCGAAGATAATTTCACCAAAACAATTTCAAGCGGTATGCGTAAGCTGTCAATGCGCTTTGCCATTTCCTGCGCCTCCAACAAAGCATTAAACGCGAAAAAAATATCGTTAAGCGCCAGCTGTTGAGCCTGTTTTGATATTGATTGGCAAACCTCAATAGGCAGGTCCAGAAGCTTCTCGTGATTTTGGCTGGCCACCTTCACGATCATCAGGTTGCGGAAATGTTCGATCAAACTTAAAAGCAATTGGCTGGAATCTTTTCCCTGGTCGATAAGCGAGTCCAAAAGATTCAAGGCACCCGCGGTATCTTTCTTGATAACCTTATTCGTAATTTCGAAAAGTATATCCTGTTCTACCACTCCAAGGATGGAATTAATATCCTTTGTGTGTATATCCGCGTTAGTAAAAGACACCAGCTCATCCAACATTGACTCCGCGTCCCGAAGCGAACCATCAGACGCCCTTGCCACAGCCAAAAAAACATCATCTTCGACTTTTAATTTCTCTGAAACAGCTATTTCTTTTAGCTTCTTGATAATCTCCACGTTCAGCACTCTTTGAAAAGGCAGAAACTGACAGCGGGAGATTATCGTCGAAATTATCTTCTGCGGCTGGGTGGTGGCAAAAATAAATTTGACATGAGCAGGCGGCTCTTCCAGAGTCTTTAACAGCGCGTTAAAAGCCTCGGAAGTAAGCATATGCACTTCGTCAATAATATAAATCTTGTACAGGCCGCGAGTTGGGGCGAATTTGACGTTTTCCCTTAAGGTGCGGATTTCTTCAATGCCGCGGTTTGAGGCGCCGTCGATTTCGATACAATCTAAACTGCGGCTTTCGGTTATCTCGACACAAGTTGAGCAAACATTGCAAGGAGTTACAGAGGTGCCGTTCTGGCAGTTCAACGACTTTGCCAATATCCGTGCCGTGGAAGTTTTGCCTACGCCGCGGGGGCCGGCGAATATAAAGGCGTGATGAAGGCGGTTAGAATTAATAGAATTCTTCAGGGTGGTGACAACGTATTCCTGCCCGATGATATCATCAAAAGTCTGTGGCCGCCATTTACGGGCGAAAGCTATGTATGACATGGAAGTTATTTTACCACACTAAACAAAGAAAATACACCAGAAAGATATCTTGGGAGTAATCGGTCAGTGAACGGGGGTAGGGGCTTGATTTATCAAGCCCGCTACGTCGGGCGCGATAAATCGCGCCCCTACAGAATCCCCCAATGACTAACGCATTACTCCTGGGATGGGACAGTCCCCGAATATTAGCCAAGCGAAGCCGAGGACAGTCCCTACAATATTACCAGCGAAAACCCGCACCGGCGATTAGCGCTACTTCCCTTTTAGAGGCAAGCGCCCTTATAAACGCCTCTCCCTGCCCTTCTAAAATCTTCCGGGATAACTTAAGCTCCACGCCCAAATCACGGTTAGCGCTGTTCTTTAGCTGCAGGCATAAATCATAGCCTTCGCCTAATTTAATATCCGCGCCAAAAGAAATGCTCTTACTGCGGCCGCGTTCGTATTCCATCTCAAATAGCAGCCCCAGCTTTTTATCTACCTGCCATTTTCCAAACAACGTTATTACTTTGCTTTTAGGAATACCACCAATACCTACCGTATAAACCAGCATCCCGCGGAAATAATTCCCCGCGCTTATTTTAAAATCAAACTGTGAGCCGAGCTTATCGTTTAAAACGTAAGAAATCCGGTATTTATCAAAGATATCCCAATATCCCTTAAAGCTTATTGTCCGGGTTATCTTTTCCTTTCTCTTTAAGCCCTCGCGCTGATAAGAATATACGACTTGATTTTGTTTATTTACCTGCCCTATCCCCTCAAACGTAAGGCAATCCGCATTTCCTTTTTCCCTTTCAACATTAAATGTAAGCCGGTTATATTCATCCGCCTGCCAACTGCCGGATAAACGCAAAATATAAACCTGTTACAGCTCTGTGGAATCTCTGGTAACCACGCTGAAAGAAAATTCGTTGCTTTTTGCGTCGATAATATCGCCTTTTATAATCAGGCGGTTACCTTCACACTGATTATTCCATTTATCTAAAACGAATACCAGGCCGTGGTTTTTATCCAATGAGAAATTTCCGGTAAGCTTTACCTGCTGTGGGGTTTCGATGCCTTGAGATTTCTTGATATGGTAAACTAAAGAATTGTTATCTCCTATTTCGAATCTGCCATCTAAAACTTGCCTAAAACCCGTAATCCCCGCTTGCCCTTCTTCTCTTTCGCTTACAAGCCGGTTGTGCGGGTCGGCCTCATACCTTAATCTTGCGGAGTTCGCCATTTTAAATTAACCGTCATTGCGAGGAGCTATCGTTTGCACTGGCGACGAAGCAATCTCGTTTTTAGAACGTGATTGCTTCGTCACTGATATGCCAAGCGAGGGTTCCTCGCAATGACAAATAACAGCTTAAAGCTTATGTTTGAGATTTTCAGGCTTGTTACCCAGCTCATCCTGATATTTCGAATAGTAATCACCGCTATAGTAAGAAAGAAGGGTCTGTTGATACCTATAATCCAACATTATGCGCTCGCCGGTAGCTTGCCCCCATCTAAATTGCGTATTAAAATCCCGAAGCTTAAGGTCGCCATAATAATACGGCACGCCGTTTCTCCTCTGAATCAGTTCCCGGACATCAGCCCCGATATCCGTAGCACTCCAGGCCACCTGAATATAAGCAAGCAGTTTAGTCATGGGAGTAAAATAAAGGCTGATTACGCACGGGGCTCCCACTATAACGTCATTGTAGGTAAGCCCTCTGCCTGAATCTAAGGGCACCGGCGCTTTGTTTTTTTCTTCCAATATTTTCTTCATCTTTGCCATAGGCGTTCCCCATTTGTAGCCTTCAAACTCAAAAGCAAAAACATTCAAAGAAACCATGAGGGATAAAACCAACATTATCACTGTAATTTTTCTCATACGCCCCCCCTTTTCTACCTCGCCCACCTTAATCTCTTTATGGCTAATTCCGCCGCGATATCTCCCGAAATAAAACAAGGATGCACGCCTCCTCCCGGCTGGGTCCAGCCGCCGGCAAGGATAAGGCCTTTAACTTTTGTCTTTTGAGCCAGCCTTTTTAGCCCTGTTTGGCTGACGGTCTGGGCAAAACCATACATCGCCCCGTCCGCGGATAAGGTATATCTTTTCATTGTCCGCGGGGTGGCTATCTCCATAACCTCAATATTATTAGAAATCCCCGGCAGGTATTTCTCGAGCCGCTCAATCAGTATTTTGGCTGCTTTGTTTTTTCGGTTTTTATATTCCTCCCCGCTTAAATCCTTCCAATTGGCATAAGAATCCAACAATACGGCCTCCAACAAACCTTTGCCCGCAGGGACTAAACCGGGATCGATCTGAGAATGGTCAATAAACTCAAAAGAAGATTTATCATAAAGGTCCATCATATAATATTTCATGTGCTCATCATGGTCATAGGTGGTATTTACAGAATAAAAATAGCCTTTCATGCCCAGGTTTTTTGCCGGCAGCTTAAGCCCAAGGTAAATCTGAAACGCCGAAATAGATTTTTCCAGCATGGACAATTTCTGCCGGTAATATTCTTTTATTCTTCCGTCATCCACCAAGGCAGTAAGCGTTTCGATGGCGTCGGCATTGGAAATTATAGTTTTCGCTAAAATCTCTTCTCCCTTACCGGTAATAACCGCTTTCACTTTTCCTTTATCCGTGATTATTTTCTTAACTTCCGTATTTAACCTAACCTCTGAACCGTTTTCCTCTATTCTTCCGGTCATTGCCTTAAAAAGATTTTCGAAGCCTCCTTTTATATAACAAGTAGGCCTGTAATAGTAGCCCCTTGCCACCATCAGGAAATACCACGCCGATAGCTGGCCTGGAGGAAGCCCGGCATAACGCCAGATATTTGTAAATATTGCTATTAGCTTTTCATCCTTTACGTATTCTTTCATAAATCCTTCCATAGTGCTATCGAATATCCTTATGAAAGACGGGCAAAGTAAAGGGACAAGCAATATCTTTAGCCATTCAGGCAATTTCAAATGCTCGTAAAGTTTAAACTGGCGGTAAAATTTATCTACATGAGAAAAAAACCGCCTGATATTTTCCTTTTCCTCGGGGAAACTGTTTTGGAGAAAAATTTTCAAATTTTCGGGGTTAAAATCAAAAACATACTCATGTTCCGGATAAATAACCCGGGAAAAATGAGGCAGTTTAATATACTCTATTCCCTCCACCGCGTATTTTTCCAGAAAACTCCTGATCTCTCCGCCCTCTTGAAGGCCGTCGACACAATGGACGCTGGACTCAAAGGTCCAGCCATCCCTCTTAAAGCTGGTGGCATATCCGCCGGCTTGAGGCCCTCTCTCCAACAAAAGGACTTTTTTACCTAATGAAGAAAGCTTCAGCGCGGCAGCCATCCCACCGGCGCCAGCGCCAATTATTACCGTGTCGTATCTCATTTTAATGATTAGTGTTTATCCATGAATTTTATTGTTTCTTCGGCAACTTTTTCTTTTTCTTTATCTATAGTTACCATGTGATAACTGTCTTCCAGAATTATCAAGGATTTATCAGGCGAGGCGATTCTTCTAAACACATACCGGGCATTCTTAATGCTGGTCATATCATCTTCACGGGCATGGATTATAAGGATAGGCGCCTTTACGGAAGGTATCTCTTTTTTGACAACCTTAATAAGGATATGATGCTGGTAAAGGCAGGCAAGAGGGAAAAACGGGCTGCCGAATAATAACACTTTATTATCAAATTCCTGCGCCTTAGAATTTTTATAAAAACGCTGGAAGTTCTGGCGAAGCTGTTCATCTTTCAGGCCGTAAGGCCAGCCTTCCTTAATATCTATCTTTTTTCTTAAAAAAGGTATATGCCAGACAATCTCAAGAAGGTATTTGCCTTTATGCAGGGCCCAGCCGTCATAAAACAATGTCGGCGCCAATGCTATGATCCCCGAGACATCCGAAGGAAAAACATACGCTAAATGAATAGCGGCTAACGCGCCCATAGAAATTCCGCCGACGAAAACCTGCCGGCATTCTTTCTTTAAGGCATTGAAATCTTCCTCGCAGGCCCCGATAATCTCCTGCCAGGTTACCTTCTTTAACTCTCCTAAGGTATCGCAGTGCCGCGGCAAGGCGTTACAAAACACGGTATAGCCGGCTTTATTTATAGCGGTACCTAAATAACGCATCTCGGAAGGCGTGCCGGTTATGCCGTGTATCAACAGCACCCCTTTGCCGTTAGCGCCTTTTAAATAAAAACTATACCTTTTATCAAAATGGTTATCTGCCATAAGAAAATCATTTTAACAGAAAAACCCTTTAAAATAAATATGTTTTTGATATTATATATAGGCCATGCCCAATAAGAACCAGTTATCTTTTTCCTTCACCTCTACCATAAAAGACATCCCGCCGCAAATATGGGACGAACTCTTTGGTAAAGAAATAATCGAAGGCTACGGCTACCATAGAACCTTGGAAGAATCCGGGCTAAAGGAATTCGACTTACGTTATCTTCTGGTTAAAAGGGGCGAAAACATAGCCGCCATCGTGCCTTTCTTTATAACCGATTTCTCTTTAGCTACTATCGTTCAAGGCCCGCTGCAGAAATTTATACTGGCTATCCAAAAAACATTCAGGCGTTTCCTCAAATTAAAACTTATCTTTATCGGCTTTCCTACCTGCGAAGAACTATACATCGGGGTATCGAAAGATGAAAACCTTGCCGAAATATTGTGTGGCGCGCTAAAGGCGCTTGACGATGTTTGCCGGAAAGAAAAAGCAAAGATGCTCCTTTTTTACAACCTTAGCGAAAAACATAAGCCAATAGCCGAATTCCTTACAAAACAGAAATTCGCTAGAATGGCTAGCTTCCCCAATACGTCTCTTAAAATAACCGCCAATTCTTTGGAAGAATATATCAATGGCTTAGGAAAAAACACACGCAAAGACATCCGCCGCAAACTTAGGAATTCCTTGAATAAAGTAGTGCTAACTACGGAAATAGTTGAGAATATAGACAATACCACAGAAAGAATCCATGAGTTATATATGGCAAACTTCACCGATTCGAAAGTGCATTTTGAGGTCCTCACGCCTGAATTCTTCCGTAGTATCCCAAAAAACATGCCGCAAGAAGCAAAATTCTTCCTGACACGCGATAAAGAAAAAATAGTAGCCTTTAATCTTTTATTAATTAAAAATGGAGTGGTTATTGATAAGTTCGTGGGATTTGATAAGGGCCTAGCTTCGGAATATAGCCTTTACTTTACTACTTTCTGTTTCAATATGGATTACTGCGTCAAAAACGGGATACACTCTTATCAGTTAGGGGTAACTGATTACGAGCCGAAACTGCGGCTGGGCGCAAGGCTTGTCCCGCTTACGGTTTACTTAAAAATGGTTAATCCGTTTTTAAATATTTTTAGCGGACTGGCCGCGCTGCTATCGCCGGTCAGGTTTGACCCTACTTTGAAAAAAATTAATGCTGAGGCGAAACTTCCGGGGCCCTCTGAGCCAAATATTCCTTAGTTATTTGAATTGTCGCGTTGAGGGTGCGCATTTGAGGCAGCTTATCTTCGGGGATAAGGATCCTGAATTTCCTTTCCACAGCGGAAAGGATCTCTAAAGCCATCATTGAATCAACCCCAAGGTCTTCAACAAACCTTGATTCCGGAGTTATCTCGCTGGGGTCTTTTTGAACTATTGCAGCGATTAATTCCTTCACTTCATTATCAATATTTTGCTCTAGCATTCCTCAACCTTTCTTTTCGCCCTAAACTTTATTCGCAGAGACATTGCCTATACAAAGTATTTCTTTAATACTGCCGTTATCCCCTATTATCGCCTTATTTGTCCAAAGCACCCGGACACGTTCCCCATTACTGCGGATGTTTTCATTTTCATTGACGGAATGGCGCTCCGGATTTTCCACTATATCTTTAATCATCGCTACCAAATCCGCGCCTGATGTATCCTTTTCTGAAAGAATAGTCCCGATGACATTCTTCCCTAATACCTCTTCTTTATAAAAGCCGAAAAACCTTTGAGCAAACTCATTAAAAAAAGTAAGATTCCCTTTTGTGTCCATGCACATAATAATGCTGTTGGCGTTATGGACTATCTGATAATATCTCTCCTCGCTTGCCTCAAGCTCGGCTATGCGCCTGCGCGCCTTGGCAATTTCAGCTAAAAGTTCTTCTTTACTTTTATTTTCATCATCCATTAGAAGCACCTTTATTAGTACCTTCGAAATGTTCTAAACGGGTATTTTTTATCGTCATTGCGAGGAGCCTTTGCTTGAACGCAGCGACGAAGCAATCCCGTTTTTTAAAGCGAGATTGCTTCGTTACTGATAAGACAAACGCGGGTTCCTCGCAATGACGTTGAAAAACACTCACTTGACCCAATCCGCTTATTTCTAAACTATTTCTTTTTTGGAGCGCTAGCCGCTGCTGCTTTTAAATCAGCCAGCTCTTTCCTTACGCCGTCTAATTCTCTTCTGGCATTATCCAATTCGCCTCTAACGCCGTCAGAAGCCCTTTTAGCGTTATCTACTTCGCTTCTTACTGTGCCTAATTCGCCTTTAGAAGCCTCTAACTCCTTCTTCACGGCAACTACTTCTTTTTCCTTAGCCGCTACCTGATCGGTAAGCGACTTCATTTTAACATCTTTTTGCGCAACAGCCTGTTTTAACTGCGCGCTCTCATTTTGCAACTGTGTCAATTTCGTGGTATCAGTACAGCCGCTTACTAAAAAAGCCGCTGCCACTAACCCTAACAATAAAACTGTGCTTTCTTTTTTCATGCCTTCCTCCTATCTTTTGTTTTTTACTGGTTATCCTCAAATTGATAAATTATACCATTTATTCTTCATTCTGTCCATAATCAAAAATCTTACTCTATTCTTTCAGATAACCGGCTGTCTGCGCCAAGATTATCTTCTGATTATCCCTTAATTTCATTGCCTTTGCCAATGCCGGCTTGTTGGATAAATGGGATGTGTCCCTATTTTTATCCCTATTTTTAAATTCCACTCCAGGAACCCGGGCTTTTGGCAGAGAAACCGTCAAAACCTTCCGGCGGAGGGTCAGGAATTGCCGACGGATCATAAGTATTATACTATTTATTGCGGTAATCTTCGGGGATAGTTGACGAAGATAAAGCCCATCGCTGAATACCATGCATATTTCCCGGCGCAGGCAAAAGTTTTAGCGGCTTATTATCCTGGGCATAAACCGCCATGGCTAACATAAGCAAAACTATTACCGCGAAATTACCGGCTAAGATTTTTCTTGTTTTCATTTTATTACCTCTTCTGGAATAGGTGGGGCGGGAGCGGAAAAAAGCTTTTTGCGGCAGGAAGCAATTTTATTCTACGGTCATAGTGACAATCGGGCCTCCGGGATAAATTACAGTGTTAAGAGGGAGGTTAGTAGTTAAAGCGGCACTCATATCAAAGAAAACCTTCACCTTCTTATCCGGAACTCCATTAGTAACAGTTATCGAGCCTCCGCTGAAAGTTACTCCGCCAGCGCCTGGAGTCATGTCAGAAGCAAGCACTGTTACCGTGCAATCCTGCGCCGGGCCGACAGCAGAGACCGTAGAAACCGTCCTACCCTGCCCGTCGGAAACCTGGGTGCCGGTGGTATAATAATCCGTACCACCGGAGTTTACTATGCCCCTTATTGTAAAGGTAATTGAAGGCGTGGCTCTGGCTTTTGTATAAGTCCCGTCGGGGACGCTTAAACCAGACATAAAGTTACCAATAGTCTGCCCGCTTGAAGCAGAAGCGATATCCAAAGGCGAGGATGTGCCTTCAAATACTGTTACCCAGCTGGTGCCGTTATACAACTCGAATGTAGAAAGCGTAACCTGATATTTCTGGACGTCGGTTGCCGCGAAAGCTGTTGGAAAAATCAAAACCAAGAATATTATTTTTATAACTAATTTGGCCAGCGCTCTCATGTCTTCCCGCCTTCAACAATCAAACCCGCTTTATTTTTGGTTTTAGTAATAACGGTTATATCAAAATCCCTAACCACTCTTTCAAGCTTTTTCTCCTCAAGGTTCACTTTAGGCAGGATTTCTTTTGAAAGTTTAAGGTCATTTAAGATATCCTTAGGGCTAAAAGTATTGAAAGCTAATGTTATCGCGCCTTCAAAACGATAATCTATTCCTCTTCTTTTGTTATCATTCAGCATGGTAAAAACGAGCCGGGAATATTTTATAGGATTATACTCCATCCGCATCTTCCAGCCAAGTTTATTGGCAAAATGTTCGTAATTATACCAATAACCGCCGCCGTAAATCCTTAAAAAAGGCATGTAGGGGGCGCGCATACCAAGCTCCCAGTCCGCGCCGTTAGCAACCTTTTCAATATATTCGTTTACGCCGTCATCCCTGATAACTCTCGGAGAAGATACCCTTATATATGAGTTTACCCTTGCCTCTAAACCCTGTTCGCTAAACGCCTCAAAACCTAACCCTGCCCTGTGATGTTGATGCATATCCTGGAAATCGTAAAAAGCGTTTACACCTAAGAGATATTGAGATAAAAGCGTGCGCAAGCCAAGGCCGCTGTTATATATTGTCCTTCCTCCCTGCCCGGAAATCCTGGTTTGATTAAAAAGGACTGTGTTTGTGTTCTGTGTGCTGAAAAAAGGCTGGATGGTTTCCAGGAAATATTTTGGCTGCATTCCGGTACCAGCCTCAATAGATACATTAGTCCGCTTGACCCATTCGGGGACTTCTAAAGTATTCTCTTTTTCTTGGGATTTTTTTGGTTCTGAAAGGGAATTTAAGGCCTGTTTTGTATCAGATTGGGCAAAAGATAATAAAGGAATAGATAGAAGAATGGATACTAAAATTATTTTCTTCATTGCTTTTATTTTACATAAACGCCTGAGGTTGTCAAGAAAAAAATTAACCCTAAAATTATACCCTTATCCGCCACAAACGATGAATCTGCTTGTTGCGGTAATCTTCGGGGATAGTTGACGAGGTAATTTCAACAATATTCTGTGCGCCAAGATTATCCAAACACGGCGCAAACCGCTGGTGATTAGTGGAGAAAAATATTAAAGACCCTGGAGCCATCACTTTTAAGACATTCAAGATTAAATCGCGGTGGCCCCTGTTAATATCAAAAGAAACACCCGCATTCCGGTCATTAAAGAATGAAGGCGGATCAACAACTGCCAAAGTGAATTTTCTGCCTTCCTGGTATGCGCGTGCCAGAAATTTCATTACGTCTGACTGCACAATGGTGTGTTGCGCTCCCCGGAAACCGTTTAGTTTCAGATTATCCTCTGCCCATTTCAAATATGTGGCTGAACGATCTACAGTAAACGATGTTTGGGCGCCACCGATAGCGGCGGCGCAGGTAAATGCTCCGGTATACGCGTAAAGGTTGAGGAAATCTTTTCCTTGCGCTAATTTCCTGACCATCATCCGGGTATCGCGGTGGTCCGAATACAGCCCGGTATCCAGAAAATCATCCAGATTAACCCAAAAAAGCAAATCTCTCTCGTGGACCTCAAGCCGCTGGCCGCTAAAACCTAACCTGCTATAACGCGGGCCTTCTTTTGTTTTAGTTTGACGGCGCCTGAAATGAACATGCTCCGGCGAAAGATTTAAAGTTTGAGCAACTGCCTGCGCCATTTGAGGAAGCCATTGCGGCCCGGTCTGAAGCCTGACATATTCGCCGATCACTACATGGCCGGCATACCAGTCCACCACTGCCCGGACCTCCGGGATATCCCAATCATACAGGCGGAAACAATCAATATTTTGCTTCTTGAACCGCTTGGATAAATGACGGTAGCGGTTGCGAATACAATTCGACAAAATCTGCGCCTGATATCGCGCCTTCCGCGGCGTCACAAACCCTTTTAGCTTACGCGCATTATTTCGATTTTCTGCCATTTCTATTAAATCGAGAATCTATCTGTAGGGGCGCCATTTATGGCGCCCGAAACACACGAACGGGCCGGATAAATCCGCCCCCTACGGACATACCGCCGCATACCTGTAGGGGCGCCATTTATGGCGCCCGAAACAATCTCTACGCGCTTTTCTTCCGTCTCTTAAAAGCCGGTTTCCTTTTTCTATCATCCCCTCGGCTATCCTCTCCCTGCGGTTTATCGAAATGACGCTTTGGGGGGAAATTTCGTCCCATCGGCGCGCTATCGCGTCGGGGAGCAAACGAACTATCACTAGATTTACGCTTTGAAAAACAATCCTTACAATATACCGGGCGGTCTCCGCTGGGCTTAAAAGGAACCTCACATTCAGTGTTACATTCAGCGCAAACAACTTTAAAGAATGTCCTTTCCCTTGGGTTGCTATCCTGCCTACCTCTGTCATTACGAAAAGAATTGCCAAAAGAGCGAAACGGCTTTGAAAAACGCTGCTCCTCGGAATGCCTTTCCGCGGGCTTATTGATTAAGGCGTCTATCTTCTTCTCTAGCGAAACCAACTGTTGCTGCATCTGGCCGATAATAACCGCCAGATCCGGCTTACTCTCTTCTACCTGTTCAATTACAGGGCTTTCACGTTTAGTGCTTTTTTTCATCTTTCTCCTTTTTAAAAAAAGGTCTGCATTTCTATTTTTTATACAAATTAGAAACGCCCCTTCTTTATTTAATTGCCTGTTTGAATTAATCGCACAGGATGTTTCTCCCTCCATGCCTTCACTGCCTGTCTGTATGCCTGAAACGCTGGTTTCTTTGATAAATCCCATCTGACCAGCCCAAAATAATCGACTCCATTCTTCCAGTGGCCCTTACAATCCCGGAAAAACGCCCAGAAGATTTTCTCGCATCCCGGCATCCGCGGCAAGAGTTTCAGGTATATGTCTTTAACCCACTGCGCCTGCTGTTTCTCGTTCGGGCTAACCCCCGCCCACCAACCGTTTTCTTTAGCCGCTGATTTAACTCCGGGACAGCCTAATTCCGTAATCCATATTTTCTTATCATCGCCGTTAGCGCGCATAATTTTCTCACAACTATTATATATCCCGATAACGATTTCTTCAGCGTTAGGGTTTAAAGGATTGGCGAAAGGGTGTATGGATAAGATATCAAAATATTTTCCCGCGCCATATTTATACAGCCTTTTAAGCGATTGAGGGATAGATTCTGTAAAACCGCCGTTTAATATCTTACATTCGGGGTCTATCTTTTTTGCTTCGATGTAAACATCCTTTAACAAGGAGCTGTATCTCTTGAGGCCGCCAGTAGGCTTCGCTATCCGGCTCATTCCAAATTTCCCAGTATTTAATCCTCCCCTTATATCTTGCGATTACTCTCGAGGCATAATTCACAAAAGAATTATTATCCGCGGGAGGAACATTCCATGCGGGGCTTGCCCATCGGCTGCTATAATTCAATAGCCCAAGAATTTGCACGCCGTTTTTGTGCAAGGCATCCACAATATAATCATATTTTGAGAAATCGAATTTATCCTTTTGCGGCTCGATATCATCCCAAAGAAAATCAAACCTGACAAAGCTGATCCCGCACTCCTTCATCAACTCAACTGACTTATTTACTTCAGCCTCGCCCGCGTATTTATAATTATTCCACGAATGATTCCAATGCAGGAATTCAAGCGCGCCGAACGGCTCAATGATTTGATCCGAGGAATTACTTGAGTAGGCAGGAGCAATACAAGCCACAGATAAAAAATAAATGATTAATATTTTAAGGATTGACAATTTTTTACTTTGCGGGCATTTCTTGTTTAGCTGCTGCCGGCTTTTCCGGCGCTTTCTCTATTTCCATAGCGACCACGCGCCACTCTGTGCCATATATCCCGGCAGTATCCCAAGCCGCCATCTTTTGAACAAGCGTCTTGTCATTAGGCCTATCCGCGTAAAAATTATATGACCCGGCGCCATCCTTCGTCAAGGCAACGGTCTTGGAAAATGAAACCAGGTCAGCGAATGGCTTGAATATACTATCGGTAAATATATTCTGCCCTATTTCTTCCGGGTCCGCGTCATACACAATAAGGCCATTCTTCTGCATTACCCATATCTTGCAAGGCTTATCTTCCACAAGCGGCTTTAAAAACACTTCATGCCTTATCAACATCCTGGCCGCGCCCAAGAATTCGCCCTTATCGGAAAATATCGGATATCCTATACTTATCGCGTGAATACCTTCGGCTGAATGGTATACGTCGCTCATCCCCGGCTTTTTTGTCTTCAGGAGCAAGATGACGGACGACAAATCGCTTCTGTTGACGCCCTCGTATTGCTTGTATTCCGCGGGCTCAACGGTAATTTTTAGGCCATTGGCGTCGATAATGGAACAATCTATGACATACGGACGGTTTTCGCGCAGGCCATTCAATATCTTTCGCGCCGCGTCACCTTTTAAATCCGTGGCTGAAAGCCCCTTTGCCGCGGCAGAAATATCTTTGTCTATTCCTAATAAAGTAGCATCAATAGCTTGCTTGGCGTTATTGAGAGCCGGCATAATATCGCTAATATCCGCAGCAAATGCGTTTGCTGTAACGAAGGCTGCGATCCCTACGAACAACACTAGCACTAGCAGTTTCTTCATGCTTGCCTCCTCCCGGATTGTCCGTTCCCGGACTTTTTTTCTTTAAAGAAATGCTGCGCTCGTTCAATGCGGTTACTTAATCGCATTCGGCGAAATGAGGACGGTTTTACCGTTTTCCCATATCGCAAGCGGCCGGCCCGTCTTCTTATGATGCTCCACAACCCCCCGTACCGCTTTTTTTAAAGCCGCTTCTGCTTTATCTTGTAAAGACAATCTTTTTTTCATTTACCGCCTCGCGCTTCTTTGAAACGTTACAAATAAATCGTCATTAACCACTTCTCTATGGCTATTTCTTCTTTTCGCGATCAATACAGGTTTTGCTTTGGAATTATCAAATAACATCCAAGAATCAAGCAAAGAATCATACAGGCTGAAGAAATTATTTATGCCCCGGGCAAATCGCCTGCGAACATCTTCAGCAGGAACATAATGCCCGCCTTCGGCAACCCTGTCTTTAATGCGCGCAATCGCTAATTCCGGGCTGGGAATCCAAAGAAAAAAAAGATGCAACGCATAACCTTTCAATTTTAATTCGGTAAGCAGGCTTGCATAAGATTTACCGGACAATGTCGTTTCAAAAGCAAAATCAATACCGCGGCTGGCAAATTCATGAATTTGCTG
>CAKKQA010000021.1 GCA_919901925.1 Omnitrophica bacterium GWA2_41_15
TGATGGGCCAGGTGGAAGTAAAGGCCCTTGACGGCGTATCGCTGAAGATTTCCGCCGGCGAATTCGTCGCTATTATGGGTTCTTCCGGTTCGGGAAAATCTACCCTTATGCATATCCTCGGCCTTCTGGACAGAGTGGATTCAGGGTCGTATTATTTAGGCAGTAAAGAAATAACATCAAGGCTCACCGATGACGAATTAGCCGCGTTAAGGAACAGGATCGTCGGCTTTATCTTTCAGCAATTTCATTTACTGCCGAGGATGACCGCTTTGGAAAACGCGGAACTGCCTTTAGTTTACGCCGGCAGAAGGCATCTGAAGGAAAGGGCGCGCCAGGAAATTGAACGGGTCGGCCTTAAAGAAAGGATGTCTCATCATCCCAATGAACTCTCCGGCGGCCAGCAGCAGCGTGTGGCGATAGCCCGGTCATTGGTCAATGACCCTTTAATAATATTGGCGGATGAGCCTACGGGAAACCTTGACTCAAAAAGCAAGGAAGAAATAATTGCCATACTAAAAAAACTTAATGAAGAAGGCAAGACTGTAGTTATCGTTACTCATGAAAAAGAAGTGGCGGCGCACGCCAGGCGTGTTATCAATATGCGCGACGGAAAGATTATCTCGGACGAATCCACGCAAGGCGCTGGGAATGTTCCGCCAGCCGTTTCCCTTGACGATAAGTTGGTCCACGATGTCTTATCTAAGCCCAGAGAGAAGGCGAGAGAAACCAAATTCCTTGATTATTTGCGCCAGGCGGTATTCGCGATGTTCTCGCATAAGATGCGTTCTTTGTTGTCTATCTTAGGAATTTTAATCGGCGTGGCCGCGGTCATCGCCATGCTTGCTTTGGGCCAGGGCGCTAAGGAATCTATCGAACAGCAGTTGGCGTCTTTGGGCTCTAATCTTTTAGTGGTCAGGCCGGGTTCGGCAAGAGTACACGGCGTATCGCTTGAGACCGGGGCAGTTACCCGTTTTACTTCTTTCGATGTGCTCGCGATAAGCAAGCTTACCGACGAGGTAAGCAGGGTTTACGGTTCTGTTACCGGCCGCGGACAGATTGTTTATGCCAACAAGAACTGGAATACTTCGGTAGAAGGCTGCGGCGTGGAGTATGCCCAGATGCGCTCGGCAGTGCCAACCATCGGAAGATTTTTTACGGAACAGGAAATCAGGTCCAGGGAAAAAGTAGCTGTGCTCGGCATTACTGTGGTAAAAGAGCTTTTTGGGGATTCTAACCCTGTTGGCCAGAGTATAAAAATTAATTTGGTTAATTTTAAGGTCATAGGAATTCTTCCTGAAAAGGGAGCGAGCTCCTGGCATGATCAAGACGATACTCTTGTTATTCCTATTACCACGGCCATGTACAGGGTTTTCGGCAAACAGTATATCGATTCTATTTTTGTCGAGGCCAAAAGCCCTGCCGTGCTGAATGCGGCGCAGGAATCCATAACCAGGATGATTATCAAACAGCACCATCTTAATAAAGACGAGGAGGATTCTTTTCAGATCCGTAATATGGCTGATATAAAGAATACGCTTGAGGCCACCACCAAAACAATGGCTTTACTGCTGGGTTCGATTGCCGCGATATCGCTTTTAGTCGGAGGCATAGGCATTATGAATATTATGCTTG
>CAKKQA010000022.1 GCA_919901925.1 Omnitrophica bacterium GWA2_41_15
CAATTAACAAAGATCACTGGTTATGAACTGGTTTATGGGTATCGGAAAGTTACCGTCCATATAGCAACTCATTTTAACAAGAAAAAGGTTTTACGCCATATGCAACAACTTAAAATGACTCAACCACGCAAACTTAAAGGTGAACGGTTTACCGTCCTACCTTATACGCCACCCACCCAAAGTAATGAACGCTGGGAAGTAGATTTAACCTCCGTTCCCTATGGGCTAAAAACTACCGCGGCGTTGTTTGCCGTTACCGATTGTTTCGACCACGAAATTATCGGTGACAATTTTACCCGGAATTTTACCGCCCAGGAAGCGCGGGTAGCCTTAGAAATGGCGTTGTTCCGGCGTTTCCCCAACGGTATCCCACACGGTGGTTTACAATTAGTCGTCCGGGTTGACCGGGGCAGCCAGTTCATTGCTAAATTATTCAAAGAAGCCGTGCGTTTAGCCGGCTTAAATTTACAATTCTGTGGGATTCAATCGCCCAACGATAAACCGTATATTGAAAGCTTCTTCTCCAAGTATAAAGTCGAGGAAGTTTATCGTAATGGCTATACCACCTTTGATGAAGCGCTAACCGCCTGGCAAAATTATAAGTTTTGGTATAATACCAAACGCCTTCATCAATCTTTGGGGTATCGTACCCCAAATCAATTTGCCGTCGAACATGACGCTTATCGTGCCGTTGGTTCTCGGGCAAATTGGACGCTGCCGCTCAAGAGCAGCGTTCCGCCGCTTGTGGAGAGTGGGGATAAGTCACCGACTTATCCCAGTGCGGTGGAAAATGTTACGGCGCCGGTTTCTGGTCAATCACCAGGAACTAACTCAGCGCATTTTCCACGGCACGGCACTATCCACAACAATTTGACAGAATAAAAATTATATTGTACACTTATTATTACCGCTTCTTAGTCCAGTTTCACAGGGTGCACTGCGGTTAATCCAATTGTGGATAAAACCAATACCCCCGCCGTATCCGCATTCCGCAATAATTGGTACGTTTTCGGGTCATCCAGCGGAATAGAATTTAAATCTATTCTTACACCCAATTCTCTGCCATTTAATTCTATATTATTTTTCATTTTGGTAAAAGCATCAAATTTATAGATTATAATTTCGCCCATCCCGTATCCCGAGACGGAAATAAAACCGTTTTTTAAAACATTCACCGCGATATGCCGATTTTCCATTCGCTCCTTCAAATAATTTAATAATTTATTTTTGTTAAACGCAGATAGCGGTAATTCCAAAGATGGTTTGTGCCGGTATGGAATAAACCGTTCGAAATATAAACCGTAATTTAACGGGTTAATTTCCGTAATACCCAGGAGATAATTCACCAACAAACTACCGACCATACCGCGTTCCGACATTAAAACAAGGCGCTTTCGGGCATACTCAAAAATCTCTTTGGCAATTATAAACATTTTTGTTAAACTATATTTATCAATCAGGTCTAATTCGTATGCTAACCGTTCCGTCACCGCCGCAGGAATTGCGTGATGTAAATATCGCACCTGCAAACCATTTTGACATAATTCAGCTAAATATTTGCCGGTTTTCGTTTTTATCTCTCAGTTCCTGTTTGTTTAACATAAAAACCTCCATTTTCTAATACTTAACTAAAAAGATATACCACACCTTGCACTTACCCAGCAGAATACAATAGGCGTTATTAGGAAGTCAAGTCGAGAGCACCACTTTTTATCTGGCTATTAACGATATATATTGAAAAATCAATTAATTATAATATGTTCCTGGTGATATTTTTTTATGAATAAATCATCATACAGTCATTTATAAATATACGACGGAGGGAGAT
>CAKKQA010000023.1 GCA_919901925.1 Omnitrophica bacterium GWA2_41_15
GGATGTTTTAATTGTTCAGGATTAATGCCAACGATATTTATCAGGATTTTGCCCTTTATTACAATAGGCGGCTCGCTCTTTTTGTCCTGCCTTTTGGCCGCGTTGCTAGATTGAGGATAAACCAGTAAAACCCGAAGCGAATCTTCATTAGCCGCGGCAAGAGAATACGCGAAAATAACGCTCAAGCTTAGAAATAAAAAGAGATTGCTTCGCCCGCCATTGAAACAGTGGCGGGCTCGCAATGACGGCGTGGAGATTCACTGCAATAACAATATTAATATGTTTCCTTTGCTAACATACATCTATTAATCCGAGATACTCTCCACTCTTCTAAAAACATGCCTTGATATCTGTTTCATATACCAACCCATAATCCACTTGGCGTAATAATCTTTACGAACTATGGAAACTAACACATCGATAAAAATAATCACTGCCACCTGAAACGGCATATACCTGAAGATAGGATAAATTTTCTTATCAAGCAGAAAATCCATAACCGGTTTTGGCGTAATCGGAAGCAGCCTGAAAAGAATATGATATGTCTTGATTATCCTCATTCTTTGCGGCTCCATCGGCGAACCGGTTGACAAATAATTGTTCTGGAGGCCTTTGTTGATTATCTTTTCATTTTCATCATTTATGTAGCCTTTAGCTAAAGCCATTCGGGTTATCGAAACATTGGGCAGGTATTGCAGCCAAAAGACCGAAGCACGGATAAGCCTGCGGTATTTCGACAAGGCTTTTAAAGCAGCCACTAAATCTTCTTCCGATTCACCGGGCAAGCCGACCATAATATCGGCGGAAAAATTTATCCCCGCTTTCTCAATGTTATCCAGCGCTCTTATAATCTGCTGGTTAGTTTCATTACGCAACAACACATTCTTTCTGACTTGCGGATTAAAAGATTCAATCCCCATCTGAATATGATGGCAGCCGGCTTTTTTTAGCTTTTCTGCCAAATCCTGCTGAAACAAAAGCGGATGGCCCATAATCCGAAACGGCAAGCCGACTTCTTGCGGATAGCGCGATAAAAATTCCTCCAACCACTGTTTAGACCCGGATAAAACATTATTCTTTATATCGACATAACGAATGGCGTAACGGTTTTTCATAGACTTTAACTCTTCCAACACCGCGCTAACAGGCCTCTCGCGCAAAAATGCGCCTAATCCGTATCCGGCTTCCCAGTTTTTCAAAAAATTCTGGGAACAATAACTACACTGGCAGATACAGCCTTTAGAAGTAACCGTAAGATAATATTCCTTTAAAGGAATAAATTTTTCATATATAGTTTTATCCACCGCGGGAAAATCTTCCGGAGCCATCAATGGCCTTGGATTATTGCGTATTACCTTTCCGTTACGTTTCATCCAAATATTCGGTATCATCTCAACGCCAGAGCTTAACCCTAATGCTTCCAGCAACTCCAGAAAAGGCATTTCTCCTTCCCCTGTTATCATATAATCCACTTCGTCGTTCTGTATAACTTCTTCAGGACAAGAAGTCGGGTGTATTCCTCCCCAAACCGTTACGCATTGATGAGATTTTTTTACCCTGCGCACTAAATCCAGGCACCACTGATAATTATCGGCAAAGCATGAAATAGCTAATATATCCGGCTTTTGTCCTATTATTTCTCTGACTACTTTATTTTTCTCATTTAAAAAACGATTAAGCATGGGAACCGAAAAATATTGTTGATCATCAAACAATGACCGATCAAAAGCAACCATAACTTTATGGCCGGCCTGCTTAAGCGTGCTTGATAAATAAGCGACCGAAATGTTTTCAGCTCCCACTACAGGGAAAATTATTTTCATATTTTTATTACTCGTGCTAAAATTAGCTAATTGACAATGAAATAAAGGTTATTTTTCGAATTTAACCCTATTTATTGTCATTGCGAGGAGCTTTTGTTTAGATGCTGCGACGAAGCAATCTCGTTTTAAAAACGAGATTGCTTCGTCACTGACATGCCAAACAAGGGTTCCTCGCAATGACAAGCATAATTCAAACAGCAATGTTTTTTTCTTAAAACAAACTTGAAAAGATTTCCATCTTTGAAAAGCATTTTATAGGTAACTGCCAGCAAAGACTGGATATTCTTGTGTTTTTCTAGATAAGGCCTATGGAAAAATGTGGTATAACTTTGAAGCTTTAATACTTCGTAACCCGAAAAACAAGAAAAGAAAAATTCCTTGGGCACGAATCCCGCCTCCGGCTCAATCGCGCGGTCGTATTGTTCTACCGGAGAATGATACTCCACTATTTGCAAAATCTCTTCTCTCGAAACTCTCGGCGCCAAAGGGTAACCTTGATGAAGCAGCCGGTTAAAATCTAAAACGACATCATCATCGATAGTTATCCCTCCTCCCATGGCTTTATATAAAGAAGCAAATAAAAGAAAAAGTTTATTTTTAAAGGCTTCTTTATTTGGCTCGTGGCTGCCGATAACAATACCGCCATTTGCAAGAAGCTTATCAATTAAGGTCGCCATATCTTTAGGTTCAACCAAATGATGAAAAACTGAACTGGCTGTAATAATATCAAAAGGCCCTTTTAATTCGTTCTCTTTTAAAATAAACTTAAAATTGGGATGTGCCCCTATTTTTGCTTTCGCTTGACGCAACATTTCTTCGCAAATATCAAAACAGACGAATTCACTGAAATTTACATTATTCGCTAAAAACCTC
>CAKKQA010000024.1:0-6915 GCA_919901925.1 Omnitrophica bacterium GWA2_41_15
AAAACATAAACCCTAATAATTTCTTAAACATAATAGTATAAATTAAAATTGCCCCGTGTGGACTCGAACCACAATAACCAGATCCAGAATCTGAGGTCCTACCGATTAGACGACAGGGCAGAAGTGATAAAACTTAAAGCGGAATAATCCGAATTTTGCCATAAATTACAACAGTAAAATTGTGGATTAAGAAGGTTTTGTTAGCGGAATATTACCAAGCGTGCTCTTGAAACCAGCTGTCCATATTTTTAATTCCATCCCATACGAAAGTTGCACCATCGCTAACGTCTCTTGACGCGCCCTTAACCGTGCTGCATCCTAAAAGAGCCAAAAGCATCACCCCTAACAAAGACCCCATGATTACTCTTTTCATGCCACTCTCCTCTATCTTATAAACTTGCGCAATCTTTGTTCTGTTCTTGGCTTACCCAGCACTTCTATCAACTCAAAAAGCCCGGGGCCGATGGTTTTTCCTGTTAATGCCGCGCGAACAGGATGCACTAATTCGCCTGCCTTAATCTGCAACTCTGCCACAAGAGAACGAAATGCCTGTTCGATTGAAGCATGATCGAAATTTTCCAGAGCCTTAAACTTTTCAATAAGCAGGCCGAACTCTTTGGAGCAATCTTTTGTTGTCAGCCTTTTTTCAGCTTCCGGGGTAATTTCAAAATCATCGCGGAAAAAGAAACCGCTAAACTCGCAGAATTCCTGCAAAGTATAAATCCTCTGCTGGAATAATTTTACTACTTTTAAGAGATAATTGCTATCAAAATCATTGGAGACAATCTGTTTCTGAATTAACAGCGGCTTAAGCTCTTCTAATAATTTTTCCGGGCTTAACTTTCTAATATATTCAGCATTGACCCAATTCAGCTTTTCCATATTGAAAGCTGCGGCGGTTTTATTGACGTCCCTGATGTCAAATTTCTTAATTGCCTCGTTAATATCAATCAATTCCTGATTTCCTCCCGGAGACCATCCCAAAAGCAGAAGATAATTTACCAGCGCCTGCGGCAAATAACCCATATTTCGATAATCGCTTATTGCGGTGGCTCCGGTGCGCTTAGAAAGCCGACCGCCTTCTGTGCCCATAATCAACGGAAGATGGGCAAATTCCGGCACAGGAAATTCCATTGCTTTATACAGGATCAACTGTTTTGGGGTATTAGAAATATGGTCATCACCTCTTATGATATGCGTAATGCCCATGGAGGCGTCGTCGATCACGCAGGCAAAGTTATACGTTGGGCTAAGGTCAGACTTTATCAATACCTGATCCTTGATCAAGCCTGTGTCAAATTCAATCTCGCCGTGAATCTGGTCCATGATCTTTATTTTTTCAGGAATGACTTTGAAGATTACCGCCTCACCGTCTTTGTACGCCAATCCTTCAGCTAAAAGCTTGGCGGCATAATCGCGGTAGATATCGAAACGCTGGCTCTGAAAATAAAGCTCATCCCACTTAAAACCCAGCCATGTCAGGCTATCGAGGATTTCATCCAGGTATTCTTTTTTGGAACGCGCGACATCGGTATCTTCAATGCGAAGGACAAACTTCCCGCCTTTGCTCATGGCATAAAGCCAGTTAAAAAGCGCGGTGCGTCCGCCTCCTATATGCAAATAGCCCGTGGGACTGGGCGCGAATCTGACTTTAACCATTTTCTAAGCCTTTCTTAATCGCCTTTTCGTTTAAATCGATAAGCTGTTTATTATTTTTAAAAGCCTCGGGAAGCATTCCGATGATCCTTTGCGCCGAAATAACTTTTTTACTCGCTAAATACGCCCCCAGCGCCACCATATTTGCCGATTTGTCATTGCCTAACTGCGCGGCTATTTCCGTAAACCCGATAAGGTGCATTTTTACGCCTTTTACCACAGGAATATCTTCAACCGTTGAGGCATTAACGAAACAATCACCTTTAGGCTTTACGCGACTAATGAATTTTCTAAAAGACGGGGCGTTTAAGGCAATCAAAGTATCAATGCTTTCTACGCACGGAGAGGCGATTTCCTTATCTGATATAATCAGCGAACAATGCGACGTTCCTCCGCGCACCTCCGCGCCATAAGCAGGCGAAAACGTTACATGCTTGCCTTCGCGCATCGCTGCCCAGGCAATTAGCTTGCCTAAAAACATTACCCCCTGCCCGCCAAAACCGCTGATTACCAGTCGTTCTGTCATATTTAGGAAATTAGAAATTATGAATGATAAATGATAAATTTAAAATTTTCTAATTGAGAGTGTTGAAAAACCCCTCTATGCGTCATTGCGAGGAGCTATCGTTTGCACGATGCGACGAAGCAATCTCGTTTTAAAAACGAGATTGCTTCGCCCGCCAGTAAAACAATGGCGGGCTCGCAATGACTGAAGTAGATACTCTCGCAACGCTCTCAATTTCAAATCAACTACTTAATCTTCCCTAAAGGAAATTCCTTGCACATCACATTCTTTATCCAACTCAACGATTCGACCGCGGACATATTCCAGTAAGTCGGACACATTGAAAGAACTTCCACCAATGAGAATCCTTTTTTATCTATCTGGTTTTGAAACGCCGCCTTAATCGCATTTTTCGCCTTGCGTATTTCTTGCGGCGAATCGCAAGATACCCGCTCGACTGAATAAACAGCGGGAAGGCGCGCAACCAATTCTGAAATTTTCAAAGGCAGCCCATCATTTTCCTTGCTGCGGCCTCTAGGCGTAGTAGCGGTCTTCTGATTGAGCAGTGTCGTCGGAGCCATCTGGCCGCCAGTCATGCCGTAAACAGCATTATTGACGAAAATCACAGTCAGGTTTTCTCCTCTATTTGCCGCGTGTATTGTTTCCGCTGTGCCTATCGCCGCTAAATCTCCGTCGCCCTGATAAGTGAAAACTATTTTTTCCGGTTCGATGCGCTTGATCGCCGTTGCCACTGCCAAAGCCCTGCCATGGGCGCTCTCGGCGCAGTCAAAATTCCAATAATCATATGCCACAACCGCGCAGCCGATAGGCGTAACGCCAATAGTCTTAGTGCGAATACCCAACTCATCGACCGCATCTGCCACCAAACGATGGACTATCCCATGCCCGCATCCCGGGCAATAATGCGTATCAACATCTCTTAACGATTTCTCTCGCATAATTTACCTTTGGGGACAGGTCCAAATCAACCGTGGGACCAGGTCCAATTTAACCGCCGAAAGTGTCCCTATTACATGGGGACACTTCTCAACCGCATTTTGGACCTGGTCCCAACCGCATTTTGGACCTGGTCCCAGATTAGTCTTTCTGCCGCGTCAACTGGGTCTTTTGCCTCAAGTATCGGCCTGCCTACCACTATAAAATCACTTCCGGCAGCCAATGCCTCTTTCGCCGTCATGGTTCTTTTTTGGTCGTCGCGAGCGCTTCCGGGCGGCCTTATGCCCGGAGTTATGGCGATGAATTTTCTATCCAGTTTTTCTTTTAAAAAGGCTACCTCCCGCGCGGAACAAACTACGCCGTCTAATCCGCAATCTAAACCTATCTTTGCCAAATTCAAAACCTCTTCCGCAGTCGATGGCTGGCTAGTCAAAACCGTTACCCCGATTAAAAGCGGCCGCTCTATTTTTAAAAACCTTGCTTCTTCTTTTGCCGCTTCTTGCGCGCGCTTTAACATTTCCCGGCCGCCTGAAATATGCAAAGTCATCATCTTTACATTTAGGCGCACTGCCTGGCGCACCGCATTACTGACCGTATTGGGAATATCGTAAAACTTCAGGTCTAAAAACACTTCGGCTTTTTTCTTGCGGATATATTTTATTATCTCCGGCCCGCAAAGAGTAAAAATCTGTAAGCCCACCTTGAATATTTTTATCCGCGTGCACAGCTTATCCACAAAATACTTAGCGCGCGCAAAGCTATCAACATCTAAAGCAAGAATTACTTTATCGGCTTGTAACTTGTGATTTGACTTGTGATTTGACTTGTGACTTAATGCTGCTTTCATAATTTAATGCTTCCGGTAAGTTTTTTTATATCCGGGATATTTTCTTTCCGCAGATACTCTTTTATCCCCCCGATGATTTCAATTGTTGCCCGGGGATTAATGAAATTTGCCGTGCCCACGCTTATCGCGCTTGAACCGGCGATAAAAAACTCGAGGGCGCTCGAAGTATCCATTATACCGCCCATTCCGATAATGGGAATTTTTATTTTTTGATAAACCTCCCAGCACATCCTGACGGCAACCGGGCGGATCGCCGGGCCGCTTAATCCGGCAGTGACAGCCGCGATCTTCGGCCTGCGGGTTTTAGTGTCCACGCTCATTCCTATCAGCGTATTGATCAACGCCACGCAATCGCTTCCTGCCGCTTCCGCGGCAAGCGCGATTTCGCTAATATCTGTCACATTCGGCGACAACTTTGTTATCAGCGTCTTCCCGGTAACCCTGCGCACCGCCTTTACCAATTGATAAGTCGCTTTTGCATCTTGAGAAATCAATCTTTCTGCATTTTCCCTTATCACTTTACCCTTAACCCTTAACCCTTTAATGTTCGGGCACGAAATATTCAGCTCAATCGCCGCTACATCTTTAACCCTATCTAACCGTTTTGCCAAAATCAAAAATTCTTCAGCGCCACACTCAGAAGCAATACTGACGATTATAGGCACGCCCAGATTATTCAGATAGCCCATCTTCTCTTCGAGAAAAACATCTAACCCCGGATTTTCCAAGCCTATGGAATTAAGCATACCGGCCGGGGCCTCGCAGGTGCGCGGGGGAGGATTACCCTTGCGCGGGGCTAAAGTTATCGTCTTGGTTACGATTGCCCCTAACTGTTTTAAATCTATAAAATCCTTGAATTCTTCGGCATAACCAAAAGTCCCCGAAGCAACCATGACCGGGTTCTTTAGTTTTAGCCTTCCTATATTTATCGCTAGTTTAGGCTGCATTTTAGTTATCCTGTTAGCCGGTTAGCCTGTTTTCCGGTTAAACTGGGTGACCGGCGAACTGGTCAACTGGCAAACTAATTCATTTTCCCAAAATCATCCGAAGCGAAACTAACAGCAAGAAAACGCCGAATAGTTTCTTCAACATCGGGTCTGGCACTCCTTGGATAAGATTCGCTCCGATCAAACCGCCAAACAAAAACCCCAGACAGATAAACCCAGCCATGGAAATCTTTACATTACCCGACTGCCAATAACGCCAAGCTGCCAAAAGCCCGATGGGAGGAATCATCACCGCAAGCGTTGTCCCTTGCGCCTGAAGCTGGGAGAGGCCGAATAGATAAACCATCGCCGGGATCAAAATCACCCCGCCGCCGATACCGAATATCCCGCTAAAAATTCCCGCAATCAAACCCAATCCTAAATATAGAATTTGATTCATATTATCCCTCCCTACCAGATAATCTGCTTCAAATCAAACACCGGGCCTTCTTTGCAAACCCGTTTGTATTCAAAATCGTCCCCGGCTTGCGGCTGGGCCCGGGCGACTTTTACAACGCAACCCATGCACGAACCAATTCCGCAGGCCATATGCGCTTCCAAAGAACCAACCGCGTCGATATTATTGCGGCCTGCTATTTGCGCCAAAGCCTTTAACATCGGGGCCGGGCCGCAGGCGTAAATAATTCGCTGTAGGGGCGGACCTATGTGTCCGCCCTCACAAACATGCCTATCTAATAAATCAGTAACCCATCCTTTGAATCCTCTTGAGCCGTCGTCAGTAGCAACCTTGACTTCACAGCCGGATTTTTTGAATTCATTTTCACATAAAACCTGTGTTTTTGTTTTTGCCCCAATTAAAACCAGCGGCTTTATCTTTTCTTCCACCTTACACCTTACACCTTCCACCCTTACCAATCTTTCCGCAAGAAACACAAGCGGCGCGACACCCATGCCGCCGGCGACTAGAATAGTTTGCCGGTTAGCCAGTTTGCCAGTTTGCCAGTTTAGATCAAAACCATTGCCCAATGGCCCAATTATATCCAGATATTCTCCTTCTTTTCTTTGGGAGAGAATCTCTGTCCCCTTACCTTTAACCTCATATAAGAAAATTATCTTCTCCCCTTCGACTCGATGTATACTGAACGGCCTTCTCAATAAAACATCATTGGTGTCTACAACTCTTATGTTAACAAATTGCCCGGGCAAAGCTACGCGGGAAATTTCCGCGGACATCACGGCGGCCTGAAAATAGTTATCCGTAACCCTTTTATTATAAATTATTTTTGCCTTTGCTTGAAACACTTTAATCATTGCGCTTAAATTTCCTTATTTACGCTGTTTAGATAAAAAATACAAAAGATAAACAAAACTAAAAGCAAAAGAAAGCCGGATAATTCTTTTATGCACAGTTTTAACCCATACGCCGAAATACCCAGCCATGACTCGATTATCAGCGCGCCGGCAACAAAAGCTATCAGGATTCCGATATCCCTTTGCACCCAGGACAATCTCAAGGGCAACATCTCCTTAATGTCTTTTCTCATAACAATATTCCATTTCGGGAATAACCTCGGCGTAGCCTGCGTATAATTTTCATATTCCTTGCCGAACCTTAAAGCGAGCGCGCGCTCTTCTTTAAGGGTAAGCAAAGTATACCTTGCCGCGAAAATAATCAGGAAAACTAATATTACCCACAATTTAAAAAAGAGCATAACCAATCCCATCCCAATCATTATAATCCCAAGGTACATCGGGTTACGGGTAAACTTATATGGCCCTCCCGTGACAAGAGCTAACCCCTGTTTTGAATTCTCCGCCTTAAATCCGCGCGCGCAAATCCTAAGTAATAGCCCAAAAAGCATAAAAGCAAAACCCAGAAACTTCGCCAGGCTATCCGTTATGCTTATTGAATTAGGCCTCAAGAAAAATCCGGGAAAAATAACGATAAGGCAGGCCGCTAACAGCATCAAAATCCCATTTACCTTAAGCCGTTTTTTCATCTT
>CAKKQA010000024.1:7015-12580 GCA_919901925.1 Omnitrophica bacterium GWA2_41_15
TTACGCCTGGCACTTCGGGCAGAAATATGTCCCTCTGCCGCCCAAAGAAATCCGCTTAATAGGAGTTTTACAAATCAAGCAAGGTTTACCCTGCCTGCCGTAAACTTTATGATGCGCCGCGTAGCCGCCGGGCCTACCCGAAACCCGCACATAATCGTCAACCGAAGAGCCGCCATGCTCTATTGCCTCATTCAACACGTCTTTGATCTCCTTGAAAAGAGCCGCTTTTTCTTTATCCGATAAACTTTGCGCCGGCTTTTCAGGATTAATCCCGGCGCGAAACAAACACTCCGCGGCGTATAAATTGCCTATTCCTGAAATAAACTTCTGGTCCATCAGAAGAGGTTTGATTTTAGTTTTCTTAAGGCTGAGCATGTTTTTAAACTGCCCTAAGCTTAAAGCGAACGGCTCCGGGCCCAACCCTCGAATAAACTTTAGGGCGCGCCAGTCATCTAAAAGACGTAATTCCGCGAACAGGCGCTGGTCGTTAAAATCCAGGACCATGCCGTCGGAAAAATGAAAACTCACCCTGCTTTTTGCGCCTCCTCCGGGATAAACAAGCTGGCCGGTCATCTTTAAATGAATAGTCAGCGACTTACCATTGGATAATTCTAAAATCAAAATCTTGGCCTTACGCAGAATATTCTTAACGGTTACATTGGTAAGACCTTCTTTAAATTTACCGACTGCCGGCTCTCTTATTACTTTGGGATTATGCACACAAACTTCAATAATCTTCTTGCCCAAAATTACCTTATCTAAATCTCTCTTTATTGTTTCTACTTCCGGCAACTCTGGCATGTTCCCTCATTCTCATAATTATAGGGGCGGGGTTACCCCGCCCCTACTTATTAAATTTTGACTTTATGATATTCCTGTATCGCTTTTACTTCCAGTTTCCCCTTAATCAAGGCGTCAATGCCTCGCGCGCAGGCATCCGCTCCAGGCAAAGTCGTAACAACGGGAATTCCCAAACCAATAGCGCTTGAGCGGATTTTTATTTCGTCCTGGCGGGGGGCCTTGCCCGAAGGGGTATTGATAATTAATTGGATCTTTCCTTCTTTCATCAAATCCAATAAATTCGGCCGGCCTTCGCTTACCCGCTGGATAACTTTCACCTTAATCCTGTTTTTTCTTAAGAATTCCGCGGTGCCTGCTGTCGAAATTATCTCAAATTTTAAATCCTCTAACTTCCCCGCTGCCTTTACAAGAAGAGGTTTTTTATCCGCGTCTTTTACGCTGATAAAAACGCTTCCTTTTTTAGGAAGATTCTGATATGCGGCAAGCTGGCTTTTGCAATATGCCTTGCCGAAATCGCTGTCAATCCCCATTACCTCGCCGGTTGATTTCATCTCCGGGCCTAAGATTATATCTATGCCGGGAAACTTTACAAAAGGCAGGACCGATTCTTTAACTGAAATATGTTTTGGTATAATCTCCTTAGTAAAACCCAAATCCTTTAACTTTTTACCGGCCATCACCTTGGCTGCCAGTTTTGCCAAAGGCACACCAATCGCTTTGGAAACAAAAGGCACGGTCCGCGACGCGCGCGGATTTACTTCCAAGATATAAACCGTCCCGTTCCTAACGGCATACTGCGCATTCATAAGGCCGACGACTTTTAGCTCTCTTGCCAGCGCCTGCGTAATCTCTCTGATTTTCTCGATTGTTTCTTCAAGCAAAGTATACGGCGGCAGGACCATAGCCGCGTCTCCGGAATGAACCCCGGCCTCCTCAATATGCTCCATTATCCCGCCGATGACAAAAGTTTCGCCGTCGGCAATCATATCCACGTCGACCTCAATCGCGTCCTCGATAAACTTATCAACCAGCACCGGCCGCTCCGGCGAAGCCCAAACCGCTTTTTGCATATAATATTCCAACGCCTTATCATCATAAACAATCTCCATCGCCCTGCCGCCTAAAACATAAGAAGGCCTAACTAAAACCGGATAGCCTATTTTCCCGGCGGCCACCTTTGCCTCATCTACTGTTACCGCTGTCCCGTTTTGCGGCTGAAGCAATCCCAATTTATCAACCAGTTCGGAAAAACGCTTGCGGTCTTCCGCCCTGTCAATCGCGTCAGGAGTTGTCCCGATAATCTTTACCCCGCATTTTTCCAGCGGCACCGCCAAATTTAAGGGCGTCTGCCCGCCCAGCTGGACGATCACTCCTTCGGGCTGTTCCTTATCGATAATATTTAATACGTCTTCCTTGGTCAAAGGCTCAAAATATAATTTATCCGAAGTATCATAATCCGTTGAAACCGTTTCCGGATTAGAGTTAACCATTATTGTTTCGTAACCTATCTCTCTTAAGGCAAACGCCGCATGCACGCAGCAATAATCAAACTCTATCCCCTGCCCGATTCTATTCGGCCCGCCGCCCAGTATCATTATTTTCTTTTTCCCGCTTAGCCTGATTTCGTCTTCGGTCGTTTTGGATATTGGATATTGGATATTGGAATTTGTTTGGGATTTGGGATTTGGGATTTGGGATTTACCGAAGGGCGTTTCATACGTCGAATAATAATACGGCGTATACGCCTCAAATTCCGCGGCGCAGGTATCAACAAGTTTATACACCGGCTCGATCCCTCGGTTTTTTCTTAATTCCCGTATTTTATCTTCCTCTGTATTTAAAACCTTGGCTATTTGCTTATCGCTAAAACCTAATTGCTTTGCCCAAAGGAGATTTTCTTCTGTGATGCGCGTTTCGCTCTCTACAATCTGGCGCAAATTTTCCAAAAACCAGCGGTCTATTTTCGTAAGCTCATACAGTTTATCAAGAGAGTAATTCAGTTTTAACGCTTCGTAGAGATAAAAGATCCTTTCAGAATTAGGCGTTTTTAATCTTTCTTCCAATTGCTCTTTATCCTTATAATTTATCCCCTCAAAACCAAAGCGCTTAATCTCTAACCCCCGCAGCCCCTTTTGCAGGGCTTCTTTAAAAGTGCGGCCGATAGCCATTACTTCTCCTACGGATTTCATCTGAATAGTTAATGTAGCATCTGCCTGCGGGAATTTTTCAAAAGCAAAACGGGGAATCTTGACTACGCAATAATCGATTGTAGGCTCAAAAGAAGATGGCGTAACTTTAGTAATATCATTGGGAATCTCGTCCAATGTATATCCTACGGCTAACTTCGCGGCAATCTTGGCAATAGGAAAACCTGTCGCTTTAGAGGCAAGGGCGGATGAGCGCGAAACCCGCGGGTTCATCTCGATAATCACCATCCTGCCATTATCGGGATTAATCGCGAACTGGATATTCGAGCCGCCGGTTTCAACCCCTATTTCCCGGATACAAGCGATTGCCGCGTCGCGCATATGTTGATATTCCCTGTCCGTCAAGGTCTGCGCCGGAGCAACAGTGATTGAGTCCCCGGTATGGACGCCCATCGGGTCAAAGTTTTCAATAGAACAAATGATCACCACATTATCTTTCCTGTCCCGCATTACCTCAAGTTCATACTCTTTCCAGCCGATGATCGATTCCTCAACGAGTATTTCCGAAATCATACTCGCCTCTAACCCGCGGGCGGCTATTTCCTCGAATTGCTTTTCATTATAAGCTGTGCCACCGCCTGTACCGCCTAAAGTAAACGACGGACGGATGATCACAGGGAACCCGATTCCTTTGGCTATCTTTTTTGCCTCGGATAAATTATATGCCAACCCGCTCTTGGGCAGGTCAAGCCCGATTTTTTGCATCGATTTCTTAAAAAGCTTCCTGTTTTCGGCTTTTTTGATCGCGTTACGGTCCGCGCCGATCATGATGACCTTATATTTATCCAAAATTCCTTTTTCTGCCAGCTGAATACTTATGTTTAAACCGGTCTGCCCGCCAAGAGTCGGCAATAGCGCGTCGGGTTTTTCTTTTTTGATGATTTTCTCCAGCATCTCTACGGTAATCGGCTCGATATAGGTTTTGTCTGCTGTTTCCGGGTCAGTCATAATCGTTGCCGGATTAGAATTAACTAAAATAACTTTGTATCCTTCTTCGCGCAAGGCCTTACAAGCCTGCGTCCCGGAATAGTCAAATTCACAGGCCTGGCCGATGATAATCGGGCCGGAGCCGATAATTAATATTTTTTTGATGTCTGTTCGTTTAGGCATTTTTCATCATAGATACAAATTTGTTAAACAAATATTGCGCATCATGCGGCCCTGGGCCTGCTTCAGGATGATACTGCACGCTGAATAATTTTAATTTTTTGTTTTCCAAACCCTCAGCAGTGTTATCATATAAATTCAGGTGCGTCATTATCGTATTTTTTATCGGGATAGATTTCATATCGACATTAAACCCATGATTTTGGGAAGTAATCGCGACTTTCCCTGTTTTTAAATCTTTAACCGGATGATTTCCTCCGTGGTGGCCGAATTTCAATTTATAGGTCTTCCCGCCCATTGCCAGCCCAAGCATCTGATGGCCAAGGCAAATACCGAATATAGGAAGCCTACCTAATAATTTTCGCGCAGTCTCAATCACATAAGAAACAACTTCCGGGTCTCCGGGGCCGTTAGAAAGCAAAAGGCCGTCAGGCTTTAATTTTAAAATTTCTTCCGCCGTTGTTTTTGCCGGGACAACTTTGACCTTACAGCCACAGCTTACAAGATTACGCAGAATATTTCTTTTTACCCCGCAATCTAATACGACTACCTTATAACATTGGGGCTTGGAGCTTGGGGCTTGGAGCTTAGCTGTCCAAACATATGGCTCTTTACACGTTACTTCTTTTACCAAATCTCTACCGACAAGCCTTGGGGCGCTTTTAAGCTTACGCATTAAACTTGTTGCATCAAAATCGTTAGTCGAAATTACCCCTTGCATCGCGCCCTGGGCGCGCAAGTCACGAGTTAACGCCCGAGTATCTATGCCCTGAATCCCTACCACATTATTTTTCTTAAGATATTCGTCGAGGCCCATCGTCGAGCGCCAATTCGAACGGATCGCGCTCAATTCCTTAACGACAAAACCTTCCAACCAAGGCTTACAGGATTCCGCGTCCTCTTCATTAACACCATAGTTCCCAATAAGGGGATAAGTCATCGTCACAATTTGGGCTTTATAAGAAGGGTCTGTAATAATCTCCTGGTATCCTGTAATCGAGGTATTAAAAACAACCTCGCCAAACACTTCACCCTGCGCGCCAAAACCCTGCCCTTCGAAAATCGTCCCGTCTTCTAACAATAATATTGCTTTATTCATTTATTTGATCGTGAAATTCTCCCACCCCTTGCTTAAAATTCAAAAATATGCCAGCTGATACTCCTGTCCCATAAGGCGCAATATCTGAAGTTAATCCTATATATAAATTCTTTCCCTCGGTAACAGGGATAATTTTAACAGGCAAAATTCTTAACTCTGGGCGCTTAAGGGCTTGTTCGTCTATAACGCCTTCGTATACATAGGTATGAGCATCTCCGACAGTTGAAGAAAAAACAAAACCCTGATTTTCCTCTAATATGAAATTTTCCGGCAACCAGAGGCCCACATTATATTTTTTGCCTAAGAATTCCTGCTGGCCTGCGCTTGCGCCAGTCCAGTATATTTTTATCT
>CAKKQA010000025.1 GCA_919901925.1 Omnitrophica bacterium GWA2_41_15
GAGAGTCCTATAACTGCGATATTACTTATGGCACCAATAATGAATTCGGCTTTGATTACCTGCGTGACAATATGGTGGTGTCAAAAGATGATATGGTCCAGCGGCCGTTCTATTACGCGATTGTCGACGAGGTTGACTCGATCCTTATAGACGAAGCGAGAACCCCTTTGATTATTTCCGGGCCTGCCGAAGAATCTACGGAAAAATATTACCAGATCGATAAGATCATCCCAAAGCTAAAGGGGCGGATAATTTTAGAGAAAGATGAAATCGACGCCAAGTATAAGGGGGTTGATTTAGCCAAAGGCTTTGATTATATTGTCGACGAGAAAAATCACACCGCCGCCCTTACCGAAGAAGGCGAGGCAAAGGCCTGCGGGATTTTGGGTATAAATAACCTGCATGAAATAGAAACAATGGAATACCGCCATCATCTGATTCAGGGGTTAAAGGCGCATAATCTCTACAGGCGCGACGTGCATTATGTGGTTAAGGAAGGCGAGGTAATCATTGTCGATGAGTTTACCGGGCGCCTTATGCCGGGAAGGCGCTGGTCAGACGGCCTGCATCAGGCAGTGGAAGCTAAAGAAGGAATGAAGATAGAGCGTGAAAATCAGACCTTGGCCACAGTCACCTTCCAGAATTATTTCAGGATGTACGAGAAGTTATCCGGTATGACAGGTACTGCCGCGACCGAGGCCTCGGAGTTTAAGGAGATTTACTCTCTTGACGTAGTTACTATTCCTACAAACCGGGCGCTTATCCGCTCAAATTTTCCCGACCGGGTTTATAAAACCGAAAAAGAAAAGTTTGACGCTGTAGTTGAGGAAATAACAGAATGCCACAATATCGGCAGGCCGGTATTAGTGGGCACAGTTTCGATTGTTAAGTCAGAAGTCTTCGCGGAAATGCTTAAACGAAAAGGTATCCCGCATCAAGTTTTGAATGCTAAGTATCACGAAATGGAAGCCAGCATTATTTCGCAGGCAGGCCGGTTTAAGGGAGTGACTATAGCAACCAATATGGCCGGCCGCGGCACCGATATCCTTTTAGGCGGCAATGCCGAGTTTATCGCCAGAAGCATCATAAAACAAAAGATAAAAGATTCAACCGAGGAGCAGATCCGCGAAGAATATAATAATATTATTTCCAAATACCGTAAAGAAGCCGAAGAAGAACATAATAAGGTTGTGGAAATCGGCGGCCTGCACGTAATCGGCACCGAGCGCCACGAGGCCCGGCGGATTGACAATCAGCTGCGCGGCCGTTCCGGCAGGCAGGGCGACCCGGGCTCGTCGCGTTTTTATGTTTCTCTCGGCGACGACCTTATGCGCCTTTTTGGTTCGGACAAATTAGTAGGCATAATGAGCAGGCTTGGCCTGGAGGAGGGGCAGGTTATCGAGCATCCCTGGGTATCCAAGTCTATAGAAGTTGCCCAGAGGCGGGTCGAGCAGCACAATTTTGAAATCCGAAAACAGCTTTTGGAATACGACAACGTAATGAATAAACAAAGGGAGGTTATTTATCAACAGCGCTGGGAGGTATTGGAGGGGCAGGATTTAAAGAGTTATATATTCGAAATGCTTAAGGATATTTTAGAATTTAGGGGCCCCCAATATTGCCCGAAGGACGCGCCGAGCCATCAATGGGATATCGCCGGTTTCACAAACTGGCTTAAGACATCTTTTGATTTGGAATGCGAAGAAAAGCTTTTTGATAAAAGCTTCGAAGATATAATAGAGGATATTTATCAGCGGATATTTCAGTCATATTCGGCAAAGGAACAGGCGATCGGCTCTGAGCTTATGCGCCATATGGAGAGGATGGTTATGCTTCAGGTTATCGACACCAAATGGAAAGACCATCTTTACGCTATGGATTATCTTCGCGAAGGCATTGGCTTGCGCGCCTACGGCCAGAGGGATCCGCTCATCGAGTACCAACATGAAGCGTTTGATATGTTCGCGACTATGATTGAGACAATCAAAAGCGATATCGTTGATATTATTTTTAAAGTACAGGCAACCCACGCTAAAGAAATCAAAGGCGTTTTTGCTTCAGTTAACCAGCAATTATCGCATCCGGAATTGGAAAGTTTCCACCATCAAGCTTCACCCTCTGAGGGCGCTCCTCAAGAAGGCCGCCAAGTGCGATCAGGTGAATCCGCGCGCGGCGCTCATCACGAAGCAGATGTCGGACGCAACGACCCCTGTCCGTGCGGTTCAGGAAAAAAATATAAGAAATGTTGCGGAAAATGAGTTATAAACGTCTTTGCGAGCCCCGCCGAAGGCGGGGCGAAGCAATCCCGTTTTTAAAAGCGGGATTGCTTCGTCGCCGAATTTACAGAGAGGGCTCCTCGCAATGACACAAGTTATTAGTGCCATTATTTCGGGTGTTTTGCTGGCGCTGCCGTTTTGTGACGGGAGGCTTTGGATATTTGCTTGGTTTGGTTTTGTGCCGTTATTATTTGCCCTGCGGGGTGTAAGCCCTAAAAGGGCATTTTTGTTTTCTTATATTACCGGAATAGTTTTCTGGGCGATAACCATTTATTGGTTAGTCCACGTAACTTTACTCGGCCAGATTATTTTAATTCTGTACCTGTCTTTATATTTTGGGGCTTTTGGTTTTATAGTTTCCCGCAGTAAATTTTCTTTCACCTTTCACCTTTCACCTTTCACCTTTTTCTTTATTCCTTCTCTTTGGGTTTTACTCGAATACCTTCGGGCGCATTTGCTTACCGGTTTTGGCTGGGCATTTCTGGGATATTCACAATATCTTAATCTTCCCATAATTCAAATCGCGGATATTGCCGGAGTTTACGGTGTCTCGTTCTTGTTGATGTTGACAAACGTTGCGATATGGGAAATGCTATTAAGGGTTAGGGGGCAAGGGTTAAGGGTTAAGGAAAGAAAAATATGGCTTTTTTCTTTTTTTGTTCTTTTTGTTTTTTCACTTGGTTATGGCTGTTACAAGCTTTCGTCCTTTACCCTTTACCCTTCACCCTTAACCCTGAAAGTTTCTGTTATCCAAGGTAATATTCCCCAGGAACTAAAATGGGCTCCGGGGATGAAGGGCGTCATCTTAAACAGATATTTAGAATTGACCCGAGGCGCGGCCATAGATAAGCCTGATTTGATTATCTGGCCGGAAAGTTCTAATCCGGGGTTTGTCGGCGAGGACGAAGGGATATTCAGGGAAATATTGGATTCCGCCGCGTTCGTAAAAACGCCAGTTCTTATCGGCACTGTGATTAAAGAAGAAAATGATTATTTTAACAGCGCGCTTTTAATCGACGCTCAAGGTGAAGTCGCCGGCAGGTATGATAAATTGCACCTCGTCCCTTT
>CAKKQA010000026.1 GCA_919901925.1 Omnitrophica bacterium GWA2_41_15
TACGGACAGTTGCTTTGAAAAATTTACGTTATGATTTAAAAGAAATCAAAAGAAATATTAATACAAAAACAAAAATAGTTTTTATCGCTAATCCTAACAATCCAACAGGGACTTATGTAAAAAAGAGCGAAATTGAAGAATTTTTGAGTGGATTGCCTCAAGATATAATTGTTGTCCTTGATGAGGCATATTTTGAATTTGTAGAAGCGCCTGACTATCCGGTAAGTATAGATTTACTAAAAAAAAGCCCGAATATTATTATCCTGCGGACTTTTTCTAAAATATACGGCTTGGCGGGCTTAAGAATCGGCTACGCTGTTGCCGATAAGGAAATAATCCGCTACTTAGAAAGAGCTAGGCAGCCGTTTAATGTTAATTCTCTGGCTCAAGCCGCGGCTTTTGCCGCGTTAAACGATACAGATTTTATTACAAAGACAATCAAGTCAACAAAAGAAGGTAAAAAATATATTTATGAAGAGCTTACTAAGTTAAATATCGAGTATATACCTTCAGAAACAAACTTTGTGCTTATTAATTTAAAAAAAGATGGCCGGGACGTTTTTCAAAAGATGCTTAAAAAAGGCATTATCATAAGAGAGCTTAAACAATACAACTTAGATAATTTTATACGTGTTACAATCGGAACAATGCCCGAAAATAGAAAGTTTATAAAAGCCTTGAGGAAAATATGATTATAGTATTACGCCCTGACGCGACAGAACAGCAAATTGAGCATATAGTCGAAAAAGTTACTAAATTAGGCCTTAAGCCCGTTGTTTCCAAAGGGGAAGAACGGACTATTATAGGAGTAATCGGCGCGGAGGACAAATTACAGGTTACGCCTCTTGAGGTTTTTCCCGGCGTCGAAAAAGTAATGGCGGTATTATCGCCGTATAAATTAGTCTCCCGTGAATTCCGTAAAGAAAATACTGTTATTGACCTTGGGCATGGCGTAACAATCGGCAATCAAGATTTAGTTATTATGGCCGGCCCCTGCGCAATTGAAAATTATGAAATTCTTTATGAGACAGCTAAAGCAATAAAAGGACACGGAGCAAAGGTCTTACGCGGCGGAGCGTTTAAACCCCGGACTTCGCCTTATAGCTTTCAGGGCCTAGGAGAAGAAGGATTAAAATATCTAAAAGACGTGGGTGACAAAGTAAATTTAGTAACAGTAACGGAAGTAATGGACACACGTGACGTGGAATTAGTCGCCCGTTATGCTGATATTTTACAAATTGGCGCCAGGAACATGCAGAATTTCAACCTTTTAAAAGAAGTAGGATTAACTAAAAAACCGGTTTTACTTAAGCGCGGGCTTTCCTCAACTATTAAAGAATGGCTGATGTCGGCTGAATATATATTATCAGGCGGAAATATGAATGTTATTCTTTGTGAACGGGGTATACGCACATTTGAAGACGCGACCAGGAACACGCTTGATATAAGCGCGGTGCCGGTAGTTAAACAATTAAGCCATTTACCTGTTATCGTCGATCCGTCGCATGCCTGCGGAAGATGGGGGTTAGTTAAACCTTTGGCAATGGCTGCTGTAGCCAGTGGCTGTGATGGCTTGATTGTTGAAGTGCATATGCATCCCGAAGACGCTTTGTCTGACGGCGCGCAATCATTAACTCCGGATAATTTTGCTGAAATGGTATCTTCGGTACGGAAAATCGCCGAAGCAGTAGGAAGAAAATTATGAAACTATTTAATAAAATTGCCATAGTGGGCGTAGGTTTAATAGGCGGATCGATTGGATTGGCCGTAAAGAATAAAAAATTAGCTATTAAAGTTATCGGTATTGGCCATCACCAGAAAAGCATAACACAAGCCTTAAAAGTAAAAGCTATTGACGAAGGTTTTTTGGATATAAACAAAGTTAAGGGCGCGGATTTAATAATTTTAGCAACTCCGCCGCAAGCGATTATAGATATTTTCCCAAAGTTAAGTAAATTAATAGGAGAGAAAGCAATAGTAATTGATGTGGGTTCTACTAAAGAAAAAATATTAGAAGCCGCCTCTAAAGCAGGAATAAATTTTATCGGTTGCCATCCTCTCGCGGGGTTAGAGAAGAAGGGGCCGGAAAACGCTAGCGCCAATATATTTGATGGGTCGATTTGTTTATTAGCCCCTCTGAAGAAAACTCCGAATGAAGCGGTTAAAAAAATACGTATATTATGGAAAACGTTAGGCGCGAAAACAAAAGTTATTGACGCGCGAAGCCATGATAAAATACTTGCTTTTGTCAGCCATTTACCACACGCAGTTGTTTTTTCACTTATGGACTGCATTGATAAAGACGACCTGAAATTTGCTTCAACAGGCTTAAAAGATACTTCAAGGATTGCCTCATCAGACCCGGCTATCTGGCGGGACATATTTTTAACTAATAAAAAAGAATTACTGCTCGCCATAAATAAATTTAAGAAATCGATTTCTCGAATAGAGTTTCTTGTCAAGAAAGGCCGCTCGAAGGGCCTAGCCCTCTTTATAGAAAAATCTCGAAACAAGCGAAATGCGTTCTAAAATTCCACATCAAAAAGTTGTGATTATAGCGATTGACGGGCCTGCAGGCGCCGGTAAATCAACCATAGCGCGTTTAGTCGCCCAAAATATAGGTTTTCTATATATAGATACAGGGGCAATGTACAGGGCTTTGACTTTATTAGTTATAAAGGAAAAAATTGATATCGCGAATGAAGAACAGGTGATTGCCTTAGCTAAAAAATCAAAGATTCAATTAGAAAATAACGATGATGGGACTATTAAGGTATTTTTAAACGGTGAAAATGTGTCACAAGACATAAGAAAACCCGAAATCGCGAAATTTGTCTCTCTTGTGGCTAAGATATCGCGGGTCCGCAGCCAAATGGTTCAGTTACAGCGGGAAATGGGGCAAAAAACTTCCTGCGTGCTTGACGGCAGAGATATTGGGACTGTGGTTTTCCCTAACGCGGACTTTAAATTTTTCCTCGAGGCAGACTTCCAAAAAAGAGTAAATAGGCGCTATAAAGAACTAATTCAATCCGGTATTAAAATTACTCCCGAAGCAGTAGCTGGCGACTTAAAAAACAGGGATACAATAGATTCTACCCGTGAATGCGCGCCTCTTAAAAAAGCCGATGACGCAATCGCGATTGATACGACAGATTTGACAATAGAACAAGTAGTAGAAAAGGTGTTAAGTCAAATCCATTAATCAGTGTCGTTTTGAAAAACATAGCATTATAGGGGCGCGATTCATCGCGCCCTGAAGCATAAGTACCCGCGAAAACGGGCTTGATAAATCAAGCCCCTACAATTTTAGATAGAAAGATAAATGGATAAATCGTTAATACGTAATTTTTGCATTATTGCTCATATTGACCACGGAAAATCTACCCTTGCCGATAGGATACTTGAACATGTCGGCGCTGTGGATAAGCGTAATTTTCACGACCAGCTTCTTGACGATATGGAGCTTGAGCGCGAGCGCGGAATTACTATCAAGGCTTCTACCGTAAGAATTGATTATAAAGCACAAAATGGCAAAGAATATGTTTTTAATCTAATTGATACACCCGGGCACGTCGATTTCACTTATGAAGTTTCTAAGGCTTTGGCTGCATGTGAAGGCGCTGTCCTGTTAGTTGACGCCAGCCAAGGCATAGAAGCGCAGACCGTGGCTAATTTTCACCTTGCGCAAGGGCTGAAGCTAAAAGTCATTCCTGTTATTAATAAAATCGACCTGCCTTCGGCTGATGTCGAGCGGGTAAAACGCCAGCTTGCCGATGTTTTTCTTTTTGAAGAAGATGAAATAATGGCCGCTTCGGCTAAAGAAGGCAAGGGTATAGAAGATATTCTTGAAAGGATTGTCGCGGTTGTGCCTGCGCCAACAGGAGATCCGCAGGCGCCGCTTAAGTCATTGATTTTTGATTCGCTTTTTGATGTTTACCGCGGAGTTATCGTTTATCTGAAAATAATCGACGGGGCCTTACGCGCGGGCGATACTGTGAAAATGATGCAGACAGACAAAACCTACAGAACTGAGGAAATAGGGGTTTTGAAAAACCTAAAAATGACAAAGGCTGAAAGTTTGTCTTGCGGAGAAGTAGGTTATTTCATATCTAACATCAGAAGCGCGGAAGATGTTGCTATCGGCGATACTGTATTTAATGTTAAACAGCCTCTTACCGCGCCTTTGCCGGGTTTCAGGAAATTAAAACCGCTTGTTTATTGCGGTTTGTATCCGGTTAACGCCGGTGATTTTGACCGCCTGCGCCAGGCAATTGAAAAGGTGCGCCTTACAGATGCTTCTTTTGTCTATGAACCTGAAAGCACACCGTCATTCGGCTTTGGCTTTCGCTGTGGATTTTTAGGATTACTGCATATGGAAATAATCCAGGAACGGCTGGAAAGAGAGTATGATCTAAACCTGATTTTAACCGTGCCTAGCGTTGTTTACCGTATTAAAAAACGTAACGGCGAGGTAGCCGAAGTGGATAACCCGGCAAGATACCCCGAGCCGCAGGATGTTTTAGAGGAAGAGGAGCCGTATGTTCGCGCTACAATGATTGTTCCTTGTGACTGCCTTGACCCGGTATATGATTTGGCAAAAATAAAACGCGGTATTTACAAATCAACGGAGTTTATCGGCGCGGACAGAATGCAGATAATTTTTGATATCCCGTTAACTGAAATCATTGTTGATTATTATGACCGGCTAAAATCGGCAACCCGCGGGTATGGGTCGCTTGATTATGAATTTATTGGCTATTTTCCCACAAAGCTGGTAAAATTAGATATACTGCTTAACGGAAATATCTGTGATGCCTTCTCAAATATCGTTCATAAAGAACAGGCGTACGAGAAAGGCAAAAATTTAGTCACGCGTTTAAGAGAACTTATTCCCCGGCAGTTATTTGAGGTTTCCATACAGGCAGCGATAGGAAGCAAGGTCATCGCGGCGGAAAAAGTCCGCGCGCAGGGCAAACATGTTACCGCGAAATGTTATGGCGGAGATATAACACGTAAACGTAAACTTTGGGAAAAGCAGAAAAAAGGCAAAGAACGCCTTAAGCAATTCGGAAAAGTTGAAATCCCGCAGGAAGCGTTCTTAGAGGTGCTAAAAATCTAATGGAAAATACCCCTAAAAAAAAGTCTAATACGAGAGAATGGATAGAATCATTAGCAATTGCCTTGATTTTGGCTATGCTGATACGCACTTTCGCGGTAGAGATTTACAAAATTCCCACAGGCTCTATGATCCCCACATTATTGCCTAATGATAGGATATTGGTCAACAAATTTGTTTACGGCGCCCGGGTGCCTTTTATAGGGGCGCGTGTGCCGGGGCTGCGCCAGCCAAAGCGGGGCGACGTGGTAGTTTTTATTTATCCGGAAGACAGGTCAAAAAACTTTATTAAGCGCCTTATTGGATTACCGAGTGAAACAATAGAAATACGTTCAGGAAATATTTATGTAAACGGTTACCAAAATAAAGAACGCCTTTTATATAACAGGTATTACTATAACCGCGTGGATAGTGATTTTGGAAAGGAAAATCAGGCAATAAATATTCCCGATGATGCTTATTATGTGTTAGGCGACAATTCGGTTTCTTCCCGTGATAGCCGTTATTGGGGATTTGTCCCTAAAAAGAATGTTTTAGGCAAGGCTATATGCATACTTTGGCCTTTAAACCGGATCCGCTTGATTGAGTGAAACAAAATGAATAAAAGCGCGCCACAAAAAATGACTTTTGCCAATAAGGTTTCTATTTTTAGGATCCTTTCTGTGCCTTTTTTTATCGCCACCATACTTTATTATCAACCTACCCGTGATTATTTACGGTTTGTCGCTTTGGCGATATTCTTCCTGGCTATTATTTCGGACGCGCTCGACGGATATCTGGCAAGGGTATTACAGCAAAAAACAAAAGCGGGGTCAATTCTTGACCCGCTTGCGGATAAAGTTTTGCTTTCAGCCTCTTTTATATTTATTCATCTTAAGGATAATTTTCCCGATGGAATAAATATACCTTTGTGGCTGGTGATTATTGTCATAAGCAGGGATTTGCTTATTTTTTTCGGAGCGGTAGTCATTTACCTGATCAGAAACGAACTGATCCTATCTCCCAGTAAATGGGGTAAATACACGACATGTTTTCAAATGCTGACCATCGTGTCGGTATTGGTTCAAAACCATTTAACAGGCACTATCGCGATAATAACAGCGGTATTTACAATCCTCTCCGGCCTTGATTACTTAAAGAAAGGACTAAGGGTGCTTTATGTCTCTGATCTTAGGCCTACTGTCTAGTTATCTTATCGGCTCAATCCCCACAGCGTTTTTATTAGGTAAACTTACCAAAGGAATCGATATACGAAAACATGGTTCCGGTAATGTCGGCGCCACTAACGCTTTTCGTGTCCTGGGGCCATATATAGGAATAACTGTTTTAGTATTAGATAGTCTAAAAGGCGTAATCCCTACAGTTATAATCGCTGATAGCATACTTACGCAAAATCCATCTTTTAATAGCACTATTTTACGGATTATTCTAGGAATAGCAGCTGTTTTAGGACATAGCTGGACAGTGTTTCTGCAGTTTAAGGGCGGTAAAGGCATGGCAACATCATTGGGTGTCCTAATTGGATTAAGCTTAAAAATAGCCACATTGAAATACATTTTAGTTTTAGAAATAGCTATTTGGTTGGTTGTCTTCTTAATAAGCAGGATAGTTTCTTTGGCATCTATAGTTAGCGCTATACTTTTCCCCGCATTTTTTATTCTTTTTAAACAAGATAGCGCATTAGTAATAATGAGCTTCTTGTTTGCCGCCTTAGCCCTCATTCGTCATAAGCCTAATATCTACAGGCTGTTACAAAGAAAAGAGCCTCGTCTGAACTTCTCTAAGCGCCAATAATTCTTCATAAAGAAAACGGTTTCTTTTTAAGCTGATATCGTATTGTTTTGTCAAGGTATGGGTGTTATACTTTCTATACAACAAAACATTTTTTCCCCACCAGCCACGACATACTAAATCTTCACCGGGGTAGCCGGGCTGCATGATAAGCGTGGCCCGGCTAATTTTTTCTTTCTTGTAGCGGCAATAGGAGATGTTATGCGAGACATAATCTTTAAAAATCTTACTTCTGTAGATAAAAGCAGGCGAATTATCGCAAGCCAAGAGGCGAGCGAAGAAAACGGCTTGCGGACTAACATATATAGGCATTTGCTTTGTATTGTAAAGACCGTAGAAAACACTGAAGCTGTTCTGCCCCGGCCAGTGCTATATGTTATTAAAAAAAGGGATACAAAACAAAAAAGAGAATTCTTTTACTGCCGCATAAGAGGAAGCATTTACCTTACCCACCAGGAAAAAATCCACCTATTAACCTACGTCCATTCGTTAAGGATCGTCCTTAAGGCAGCCTCTAAATTAGCCACGCTTTCCTAAATCAAAATTCTATTTGTCTGTTAACCGGTTAGCCGGTTAACCAGTTCAAAAGATTTTTTTTAACTGGCCAACCGGCAAACTGGTAAACTGGTAAACAAACAAACAAATAAAACCTTGACATTGATCAAATCCTATTGTAAATTGTTTACACAATTAGACGTTTTTATAGGTTTAGGGAAGTGCTGTTAAAATCAGCCGCGGTCCCGCCGCTGTAACCGGGGACGAAAGTCACATTAAGCCACTATTCCTACTTTGTAGGGATGGGAAGACGTGACAAGTAGATCGATCCGGAAGCCAGAATACCTGCCTATATGTTTTTCCTCGTGGATAAGGGCCAAGTTAAATATGGGTGCAACCCTTGACAATTTTACTGTCAGGGGTTTTTTATTTCCCTTTTGCCTTCTTTCTAGGAATAAAGGCAAAAGGGAAACTGCTGCGAAGCCCTAACACTGTTCACTTGTTGAAGGGCGAAGCAGAGTATATCCATGAAAAAACTTATTCTTATCAGGCATGGGTTAACGGAATATAATTTAGCCAAAAGATATTGTGGGATAAGCGATATCGGATTAAGCGCTATAGGCAAACAAAACGCCCAACAGTTAAGAAATAAGCTTAATAGAGTAAAAATCGATCAAGTTTTCTGCTCTGACCTTAAAAGATGCAGGCAGACCGCAAAAATTATTTTTAGAGGTTCGCCTCTAAAAATTGTAACAAATCCTAATCTGCGCGAGATAAGCTTCGGAGAGTGGGAAGGGCTTACCTTTGAACAGATCCATAATAAATTCCCTACTACATACAAGAAATGGCTTAAAAACCCTTTCCTAATCGATATACCCGGCGGCGAAAATCTAAATAACTTTATAAGCCGCGTAAAAAAAGAATTAGAAAGCATACTCGCCAATTGCCCCGATAAAACTGTAGCCTTAGTCACTCATCTTGGGGTAATAAGGGCAATATTTAACATCTTGTTATATATCAAAAAAGATGACTTTTGGCATTTACATCTGAAATCGGAAACTGCTTATATAATAACTTACAGCCATACTTTTAAACCAAAAATCACAGAACTATAACATATGATTAGCTTAATCTTAGGCGGGGTCCGAAGCGGAAAAAGCCGCTATGCTGTAGAGCAGGCGAAGAAATCAAAGAAAAAGACAGCCTTTATCGCGACTTGTGTATTTTTTGACAAAGAAATGCGTAATAGAATACGCCTGCATCAGCTTTCAAGGCCGAAACATTGGAAGTTGATTGAAGAAGGCCAAGACATTACTTCGGCCTTACGTAAAATAGAAAACAGCTATGGCACAGCCGTGGTCGATTGTTTAGGTTTATGGATTTCAAACTTATTATCGGATAACTTAAAAGATAATGAGATAGAAAGAAAAATAGAAAAACTTATCCAGGCAATTTTAAAGGCTAAACTTGATGTATTATTAGTATCTAATGATGTCGGAAGCGGAATCATGCCGATCAATGCCTTAGCAAGGCGGTTTTGCGACCTGCTGGGGTTAACTAATCAAAAGATTGCCCGAAAGGCAGATAATGTTATCCTTATGTCCGCGGGCATACCGCAAATATTAAAAGGAGATTATCCCAATGCCAAAATTGAACGAGACATTAAATAATATCAAGAAAATTGATTTTTCTCTTGATCAAGAGACTCAAAAAAGGTTAGACAATCTGACTAAGCCGCAAGGTTCTCTTGGCCGCTTGGAGGAATTAGCCAAACAGGTTGTGGAAATCACCCAAAAGAAAAACCCGCCGCTTAATAATAAAGTAATATTCACTTTAGCGGCTGATCACGGAGTAGCTAAAGACGCAGTCAGCGCGTATCCACAAGAAGTTACTGCCCAGATGGTTTATAATTTTTTACAAGGCGGGGCAGGGATAAATGTCCTTGCCCGGCATATCGGGGCTAAAGTAGTCGTTGTG
>CAKKQA010000027.1:0-8100 GCA_919901925.1 Omnitrophica bacterium GWA2_41_15
AAGTCTTGAAAAAAGAATTCCCAGATGAACCAAGTGAGCAGTTATGGGGCGGCATTGGCGCGGTCTTTGCGTCTTGGAATGGCAAGCGCGCGATCAGCTATCGCCGGATTGAGAATATTCCTGACGCCTGGGGCACAGCAGTTAACGTCCAGACAATGGTCTTCGGTAATATGGGCAATGATTCGGCAACCGGCGTTGCATTTACCAGAAATCCCGGTAACGGCGAAAACAAATTCTACGGGGAATACCTGATTAACGCCCAAGGCGAAGACGTAGTCGCGGGCATCCGCACTCCCAGCCCAATAAATGAGTCTTCAAAAAGCGAACATAATAAAGCTTTAGTCAGTTTAGAGAAGGCAATGCCCAAGATTTACAATGAACTATTTGATATCCAGAGGCGCCTGGAGAAACATTATAGGGATATGCAGGATATCGAATTCACCATTGAAAAAGGCAGGCTCTTTATGCTCCAGTGCCGCGTGGGAAAACGTAACGGCCCGGCAGCAATAAGAATGGCCATGGATATGATTAAGGAGAAGCTAATTACCAAAGAGATGGCGGTAAGCAGAGTTACTCCCGCACAGTTAGATGAATTGCTCCATCCAATAATCGACCCCAAGGCAGAATTAACCCATAAGGCAATTGCTAAAGGTTTACCGGCAGGCCCGGGAGGCGCGTCAGGTATGATCGTATTCACGGCTGAAGATGCCGTGGAATTGGCAAAAACCGGCAAAAAAGTCATTCTGGTTAGGGAAGAAACTAATCCGGAAGATGTAGAAGGTATGCGCGCGGCGCAGGCAATCCTCACTGCCAGAGGCGGGATGACTTCACATGCCGCATTAGTCGCTCGCGGTTGGGGAAAATGCTGTATCGTTGGTTGTGGAGCGCTACACATTGATTACCCCACAAAAACAGCTAATTGTGGAGGGACAACCTTAAAAGAAGGCGATTGGATTACCCTGAATGGAACAAAGGGCAATGTTTACGAGGGACAATTACAAATGATGGACGCCTCTGAAGAGAATGAATTGCTCTTTAGTTTCTTGAAAAACTGCGATTCTTTCAGGAAACTCAAAATCCGCACCAATGCTGATACGCCGGAAGATGCCAAAAAGGCGCGTTTATTCGGCGCTGAAGGAATCGGGTTATTCCGCACCGAACATATGTTCTATGGCAAAGGTTCAGAGCAGCCGTTGTTTTTACTACGCAAAATGATTATCTCCAAAACACTTGATGAAAGGCGCAAGGCATTAGATGAATTATATCCTTTTGTCAAAATGGATATTAAAGGCACCCTCGAGGCAATGAACGGCCTTCCGGTAACTATCCGCCTGCTTGACCCGCCGCTTCATGAATTTGTCCCGAGAGAGGAAGCGCAACGCGCGGAGCTGGCTCGAAGTTTAGGGATAAGCACCGAAGAATTCAACAAACGCGCTGATGCCCTGCACGAAAGCAACCCAATGATGGGCCATCGCGGCGTGCGCCTTGGCATCACCTACCCGGAAGTCACTGAAATGCAGGTCAGGGCGATTTTAGAATCCGCGGCAGAGCTTGCCAAAAGCGGAGGAAAAGTCTCACCTGAAATAATGGTCCCTGTGGTCTGCACGGTTAAAGAACTAATTGACCAGCAGGCTTTAGTTAAAAAAGTTTACGCGGAAACATTAAAGAAGTACTCGCTTAAGAAATTAAATTATATGTACGGCACAATGATCGAAGTGCCGCGCGCGGCGCTAACTGCGGACAAATTGGCAGAGGTAGCCGAATTTTTCTCATTCGGCACCAATGACCTTACCCAGATGGGATTTGGCTTCTCACGCGATGATATCGGCGGGTTCCTTCCGGATTACATAAATAAAGGAATACTGCCGGAGGATCCGTTCCAAACAATTGACCAGGATGGCATTGGGCAATTGATTCAAATAGGCATACAGCGCGGCCGCAAGACCAACAAACACTTGAAAGTCGGAATTTGCGGCGAACATGGCGGAGAGCCGCGTTCCGTAGAGTTTTGCCATAAAGCAGGGATGAATTATGTGTCTTGCTCGCCGTTTAGGGTTCCGATCGCAAGATTAGCGGCGGCGCAGGCGGCGTTGAAGAAATAACATCTACCTATAGACTATAGACTGCGGCAGCAAATTGACATTCCTTATCGTCATTGCGAGGAACTTTCTCTTGACATGTCAGTGACGAAGCAATCTCGTATTAAAAACGAGATTGCTTCGTCGCCGCATGCTAACGAAAGCTCCTCGCAATGACAAAGCTCTGACAAAAAATGAGGTGCTCGATATGGACTCGATAAAAGCCTACATAAAGGAACTGCGCAAGATTCCTCTTTTGACCGCGGAAGAAGAAATAGAGCTTGCTAAAAAAATTAAAAAAGGCGATAAAAAAGCGCAGGAGAAAATGATTCGCTCTAACCTGCGCCTTGTGATTAATATTGCCAAACGCTACATCCATTTTGGCGTTCCTATTATGGATTTAATAGAGGAAGGCAATCTCGGCCTGATGAAAGCGGTAAAGAAATTCGAGCATAAACGGGGCTTACGTTTCTCTACCTGCGCGGCATGGTGGATCAGGCAAAGCATTGGCAGGGCAATCTCCGAACAAGGCAAACTCATCAGGGTGCCGGTATATATGAATGACCTGCAGATAAAACACAATAAAACCAAAGAAACCCTTACCCAAAAACTTAGGAGGCCGCCTAATCCCGGAGAATTAGCCAAAGCAATAGGCGTAACAGCGGATAAAATCAAACAGCTAACCACCTATTCCACTAAAACATCATCTCTTGACGCGCCTGTAGGCGAAGAAGGAGAAGATGAAGTCATGGACCTCATAGAAGACACCACTACTAAATCTCCGGAAGACGCGTTATCTATAGAATTTAACAAAGAACGCATCGCAGGGCTTTTGCACCATATGAGTGACAAAGAACGCAAAATATTAAGTTTACGTTTTGGGTTAGACAAAAATTCTCCGCACACTTTAGCGGACATAGCCAGAAAAGAAAAAGTTTCCCGCGAAAGGATACGCCAGATTGAAAGCGTAGCCTTAAAAAAACTGCGCAAATTTGCCAGAATACAAGACAAGGAGATGATACTATAATGGTAGGCAAGATAAAAGCGTACGCTTTAATTGTCCCTCGATTTGAAGATGTGCTACATTCCTTTTATGCCGCTGAAATCATTAAAGGCGTAGGCCTTGCCGCAAGCCACTTAAAGGCGGATATCCTCATCCATATCACCGAAAGATACGGCAAACACGAAGACTGGCTTAACTGGCCGCTTTTGAATTCCGATTATATTAACGGCGTGTTATTCGCGGATATAGACGGAGACACTGCCACTTTGCATAAAGTGATCAACAAAGGCCTGCCGTATCTGGTATTAAATAATTATTTCAAAGAAGATACTAACTGCATGGCCATAGATAACGAAAAGGCGGCAGTAGAAGTAGTTGATTATCTTATTAAGTTAGGCCATAGAAGGATCGCGACAATCGCCGGGGACTTACATACCCAGGCAGGAAAAGCGCGCTTAAAAGGTTATAAGGAAGCTTTGGCTAAACATAAAATCCCTCTCCAAGACGAATACGTCACCGTCGGAGGATTTTTACGCAGCCCGGCGCGCCAAGCCGCGGAAAAATTATTGCACCTACGCCTTCGGCCCACAGCAATATTTGCCGCCTCCGACGTAATGGCTTTGGAGGCAATCGATTTAGCCAAGAAAACCGGGTTGAAGATTCCCGAAGATTTATCCGTTGTCGGTTTTGATGATAATCCTATCGCGCTGTATAGCTCGGTAAAACTTACTACCGTCAAACAGCCTATAGTCGAAATGGGCCAATCAGGATTAGAAACATTAGTCCAGATAGCGCAAGGAAAAGTAAAACTGCCGGTAAAAACAATCCTGCAGGCAAAACTTGTAGTACGTGATTCCTGCGCGAAGCCCATTGTAGCAGGATTAAAAGGCAAGTAAGGGTTACATTAGGGTTAAGGGTCAAGGGTTAAGTGATAAGGAAAAGATAAAAAAATAAAAACGTTAAACAATACCCTATTTCTCCCTTTTTGTTCTTTCTTTTTTTCTTCTTTTTTCTTAACCCTTAACCCTTATCACTTAACCCTGCTTTTAAATAGGAAGGAGCTTAAACAATGTTCGAACTAGCCGAATCTATCCGCAGTATCCCGGATTTTCCCAAAAAAGGTATTTTATTCAGGGACATTACAACTTTATTAAAAGACAAAACTGCCTTTAAAAAATCCATAGACATGCTGGCAGAGAAATTACACGGCAAAAAAATAGATTATGTCGTCGCTGTCGAAGCCCGAGGGTTTATTTTCGGCGGAGCGCTTGCTGACCGGCTAGGCGTAGGCTTTATTCCGGTGCGTAAAAAAGGGAAACTTCCCTGGAAAACAGAAAGCGTCACTTACAGCCTTGAATACGGCACAGATACTTTAGAAATACATGAAGACGCTCTTCAGCCCGGAGATAAGGTTTTAATCGTTGACGATTTGCTGGCAACCGGCGGAACAGTTAAAGCAGTAGCGGATCTTGTTGAAGCACAAAATTCTGTAGTTACAGGAATTGCCTTCGTAATTGAGCTGGTTGACCTGCACGGCAGAGAAAAACTCAAAGGCTACGATATTGTATCGTTAGTTGAATTTGAAGGAGAATAGATTCAAGTCATAGGTCAGTTTAGGTCATAGGTCATAGCTCTTAGGTCATAGGAAAAGAAAAAGATAAAGAAAAAAACGGTTTTTTGTTTTTCCTATCAGCTATGACCTATGAGCTAAAACCGATTTTTTACGAATATCGCGCCTGTAGCTCATTTGGATAGAGCAGGGCTCTCCTAAGGCCCGCGGGGCGGTTCGAATCCACCCAGGCGCAGTTTAGGTTTTAGGTCATAGCTCTTAGGTCATAGGAAAAGAAAAAACTTCTTTTTTGCTTTTACTATCAGCTATGACCTATGAGCTAAAACCGATACTTGCTATGAGTAAACCAAGATTTATTTTTGAAGATTTGGTTGTTTGGCAAAAAGCCGTTAAATTTGCAAAAGATGTTATCGATCTAACCGAAAATATAAACACAAAACAGAAACACTTTCGAATAATTGAACAAATTGAATCTTCATCCACATCAATAGCTTTAAATATTGCGGAAGGTAAAGGGAGATATTCAAAAAAAGAATACGTGCAGTTTCTTTATATCGCGAGAGGTTCTTTATACGAAACGTTAACTTTACTTATAATATTCCAAGAGAAAAACTGGATTGATGACAATCAATTAGAAATAATGAAATGTTCTGCTGACGAAATAGGCAAAATGCTTTCAGGATTAATAAACTCAATAAGGAATTCTTCCCTATGACCTATGAGCTATGAGCTATGACCTAAACCATGTATGACCTTCATATACACTCACTTCTAAGTGACGGGGTGCTTTTACCGTCGGAGATTGCCCGCAGATACGAGGAAAAAGGCTATAAAATCATTGCTATCACCGACCATTGCGATTATAGCAATCTCAAAACCAGCCTTGAATCTATCATTGATTTCTGCAGCCACTGGCCTAAAAATTCCCAAATAAAAATTATTCCCGGAGTAGAATTAACCCATATTCCTCCTGAACAATTTGCTCCCTTAACAAAATTAGCCCGCGAATTCGGCGCAAAGATTGTAATCGGACACGGCGAAACGCCAGTCGAACCGGTAGCAAGAGGCACAAACAGAGCGGCATTACTGGCAGGCGTAGACATACTCGCCCATCCGGGCGCGATAACTGAAGAAGACGCGTTATTGGCAAAAGAGAAGGGCATATTCCTCGAATTAACCGCCCGCCATGGCCATAACGAAGAAAATAACCATGTAGCCTTGATAGCGCAGAAGGTTGGCGCTAATTTAATCCTTGACAACGACGCCCACAAACCGGAAGACATAATTACACCCGCGGAGTTAAAGAATGTAGCTTTAAAAGCAGGGTTAAACGAAGAACAAATAAACCAGATATATAGGATAGAAGAAAAGTTTTTAGAAAAACTAATTTAATCGAAGAGCGAGGACAATTCTATTGTCATTGCGGTCATTGTCATTGCGAGGAACCTTCGTTTGGCATATCAGTGACGAAGCAATCTCGTTTTTAAAAAGAGATTGCTTCGTCGCCAATGCAAACAATAGCTCCTCGCAATGACAAGAATTGAAACGCGCTCTATCAAAAGGGAGGGCATGATGGGTTCAAGAAAAGGTCAGGCATATTTTTCTGTTCTCTGCATTTTATTCTACATCTTTTGTTTTCCACTCTTAGGCGGCTGTACTACAACATCTTCGCAAAAAACTTCCACTTCAACGCAGGCTGTATCCCTGGAACCAGCGGCAATGCTTAAATTCGCTGATATACCCATACCTTCCGGATTTAGATTCATGAATACTGAATCCTATGCCTTTCAAAGCGCCAACTTCCGCGCCGGGCTGCTTAGATATATAGGCAAAGCCTCCGGAGAACAATCTGTCATATTTTTTAAAGAACAGATGCCTCTTTATAACTGGCGCATGGTTAATATAATTGAATACGGCAGGCGCATGCTAAGCTTTGAAAAGGAACAAGAAAGCTGTATTATTTCTATAGAGGATAAAGGCGGGAAATCCGAAATCACCATTTCCATCGCGCCAAAATCGCAAACAGTTGCAAGCACCACAAGCAAATCCGAAAAAAAACCGCTGAAATAATTTGCTTCTAGCTTCGGGACGACTTTAGCTCTTGCGGCGGCGGCAATATTTTGGTGGGGCCAAACGTAATAAAATTAATTCGCTGTAGCGGGCTTGATTTATCAAGCCCGCTATCGTCGGGCGCCATGAATGGCGCCCCTACAATAATGAGAAAATAAAAATCTGAAAAGATTTTTCTTGACAAATTTTTATGTTTATGTTAAAAAAGATAATAATTAAGGTTATACCGTTAGAGATAGTTACAATCAGAAGCGGAGAGGAGGTAGATTATAAACAGCTTGCTAACTATCACAAATCTAACGATATACATATATAAGTCGTTTTGAAAATAATCCACAAGAGAAAAACTCTTGGTGAAAAATACAACAAACGAAATCATGAATAATGTGCAACATAAAAAAGGAGGTAGAGAAATGGTACGACGTTTAGGTATCTGCCTATGCATGGCGGCAGTAGTTGGTTTTGTGGTTGCCCCCGCATTCGCCGCAGTACAGAATGTCAAGGTTAGTGGTGACATTAAAGCAATGGGAGTCGCCAGGGACAGATTCAACTTAATCAGCAGAAATGGTTCCGATGAAAGCACTGGGACAGATTCAAAAGCAAATAAAATTGACGCAGGCGTAACTTTCGCGAGAGTTAAAGTTGACGCGGATCTCACTGATAATGTTTCCACCACAGTCCGTTTAATTAATGAACGGCTTTGGGGAGCTGATGCTGACAGTGGAGCTAATGGCACAGCTAGCGTAGATGTTGACTTAGCAAGCGTGACCATGAAAGAGTTCCTATATTCACCTTTGACCCTTTCAGTCGGCCGTCAGGAACTCCGTTACGGAAACGCATTAGTCATCGGAGACCCTGATTCAAACATAACATCATATTCTGCTTTAGGCACAGCAACAGCGCCAGGCGGGAATGTCCGCGACTTGTCTTTAAGAAAATCCTTTGATTCGGTAAAGGCTATTCTTGATTATAATCCTCTAGTCTTAGACGTATTTTATTCTCAACCCGCTGGCACAGCTTATAACAGGCATGCCAAAACAGATCTTTACGGCGTAAATGCCCGTTATGACACTGGCATCAGGAACACCATAGTAGAAGGATATTATTTTGGCAGGGTTATAGGCTCTAACACTACCGCGACAAATGGTGACGCGGCATTCGCAGGCCTTTCCAAGACTGACACCTTACACACAATTGGTGCAAGAGTATCATCAGTTCCTTTGGATAACTTAAGCCTACAAGGAGAATTGGCCTATCAGTTTGGTAACTACAATCCAAGATATGATGTAAACGCGGCGACAACTAACCGCGTACTTGGTGCTACAGGTGTTAACGGTACAGCAACAACAACAGGCAACAGAAGCGCGTGGGCAGCACAG
>CAKKQA010000027.1:8110-21372 GCA_919901925.1 Omnitrophica bacterium GWA2_41_15
CAGGTTATCGCGGATTACAAGATCAAAGTTAAATTTGATCCGCGCATCGGCGGTTCTTACTCATATTTTTCCGGTGAAAAAAATAACCGTTCTGATGGCACTTTTCACGCGTGGACAGCGCCCTATGAAGATCAAACATCGGGTGATATCATAAACGCGATCTTTGCTCCATCAAACGCGCACGTGTTTACAGTAACAGCAGGCGCGAAACCGATGTCTGATTTATCGGTTGATCTGACCTATGTATACTTAAGATTAGCCAAAAAGCTTAATTCGGGCGGAAATTATAATGCTACTGTAGCAGGATTCGATCGCCCAATAGCAATCTTAAGCGGTGTTTCAACAACTTCTACATCGTATTACATGAACCCGAAAAAGAAAACATTGGGCCATGAATTAGACCTGCATGTAGCTTATGATTACACTGAAGACGTTCAGTTTTTCTTTGCCGGCGGCATATTCGTGCCAGGCAATGCGTTCGCAAAGCCATTCAACAGAAATACCGCGACGCAAGGTTTAGCATCTGTGAAAGTATCCTTCTAATTGTTTCATGCGTTAACAAGAGACCCTTGGGGGAGCAATCCCCCGAGGGTTTTTTTATCCGCCTTTGCTAAGAATATCAGCGGATAACCGCTCCGAAGCCTTACCATATTCTACTTTTGAAGGGCGTAGGAGGGTGTAATTTATCGTCATTCCATACCGTCATTGCGAGGAACTCTTGTTTGACATGTCTGTGACGAAGCAATCTCGTATTTAAAAGCGAGATTGCTTCGTCGCCTAGTAGCAGACAAAAGCTCCTCGCAATGACACATGATGACAATTCATACCTATGCTATACCTATCGTTCATCTGGCACATGCACCAGCCTTACTACAAGGACCTACAGACCGGAAGACTCTGCCTTCCCTGGGTGCGTTTGCACGGAATTAAAGATTACTTGGATATGGTAAAGATTTTAGAAAAATATCCTAAAATTCACCAAACCTTTAATCTCGTACCTTCCTTAATAGAACAAATCAATTCCTATATTGAGGGAGGGCAAGACACCTATCAGGAAATAACCCTAAAAAAAGCCGGAGAGCTAACGCCTCAAGATAAAAACTTTCTCTTAGAACGTTTTTTTTCAGCGCATACCGTTAATATGATTTCGGTTTTACCGCGTTATTATCAGCTATACCTTAAAAAACAATCAAAAAAAGAATTCACAACCCAGGACTATTTAGACTTACAAATTTTATTTAACCTTGCTTGGTTTGACCCGTATTTCAAAAAGAATATACCGGAAATAAAATCGTTAATTGACAAAGGAAGGAATTTCAGCGAAGAAGATAAACAAACCGTCTTAAATAAACAGATCTCCGTCCTGAAAGAAATCATCCCAACCTATAAAAAATATCAGGATTCAGGCCAAATTGAAGTTACAATAAGCCCATACTATCATCCTATAACGCCCTTGCTATGCAATACCCAAATCGCCAAAGAAGCGGACAAAGCAACACACCTGCCGCGCAGTAATTTTATTTACCCCGAAGACGCCAAAGCTCAAATACAAGAAGCTATAAAACTGTATAACGAATGTTTCGGCAAGCCCCCGCAAGGGATGTGGCCTTCGGAAGAAGCGGTAAGCGAACATATTCTGCCTCTTATAATAGAATCCGGCATAAAATGGATAGTCACGGACGAAGCGATATTATTCAGGTCAATAAAGAAAAAACGCGCGGGAGATAATTTATATAAACCTTATTGCCTAAAGAGAGAGGAGGGGGAGTCCGCCATTATTTTTCGCGACCGTAATCTTTCCGACCTTATCGGGTTTACCTATCATACCTGGCCGGTTGATGATGCCGCTTCGGATTTCCTGCGCCACCTTCAGAATATCTCCGTCGCGTCAAAAAACAAAGATTGCTTTATCGTTATCGCCATGGACGGAGAAAACGCCTGGGAGTATTATAAAAATGATGGCTGGGATTTTCTAAGCCGGCTTTATAAAGCCATAAGCGAAGATACGAATATTAAAACCGTGACCGTCAGTGAATACTTAGAAATTAATCCCAAAAAAGAAAATATCAAACGCCTAAGCGCTGGCTCTTGGATATACGGTAATTTTCACAAATGGATAGGCTCTCCGCACAAAAACAGGGCCTGGGATTACCTTGCAAAAGCCAGGGAAGAACTCAAAACAGCCGCGGGCAACAAACAGTTACCCGCGGAAATGTTAGCTAAGGCATGGAAGCAGATGTATATTTGCGAAGGCAGTGATTGGTTTTGGTGGTATGGAGACGATAACGCGGATTTCGACGAATTATACCGGAAACACCTGATTAACTTTTATAAATTTATCGGCAAGGAACCGCCGGAATATCTTCATCATCCGATATGAGGCGATGATATGAAAAATATTGTCATTGCGGCACACCGTCATTGCGAGGAGCTATCGTTTACACTGGCGACGAAGCAATCTCGTTTTAAAATACGAGATTGCTTCGTCACTGATATGTCAAGCGAGGGTTCCTCGCAATGACGATTAGCTTGCGTACCAACATCCAGAGTATATTTCAATAACACCATACTACATTTCGTGGTTAAAAATTATTGACAGCAAATAACTTTTGTGTTATAAAATGGAAAAAGAAAAGGTTTACGATTATTTAGCCGAGGTTTATCTAAATAACAATAATAGTAAAAAGAGGGAAAAACAGAATAAGCTAATAAAATATCTGTTCTTTGCCATACCGTTTAGTATTATCATTCTCGCGTGGTTTTTATTCAACTATTATCCCCTAAAGTTTTACAAGCCAAAAAATTACAGCCTGTACTTATCAACAGGCGAAGACCTGGGGAAAATAAATTATAACTTTTCGGATTCTTCGTTAAAGAAGAAAGGCTACACCGTAAACATGTCCAGCCTGAATTTAAACGGCTATGACAAGCTAGCCTTCCAGGCAAAGCGGTCAAATAATAACGGCACAACCAATCTTAAGGTTGAACTCGAGAATAATTTCAAAGAAAAAGCGGAGGTTTATATAAGCATAAACTCCATAAAATGGTTTGAATACCAGATAATTCTGAAAGACTTTAAAAGCCTTTCAGAATTAAACGATATAAAGCGCCTAAGTTTTATAGCCGAAGAATGGAACGCGGGGACAAAAGAAGATACGATTTTAATCGATAACATACGGTTTATAAGAGACAGTAAAAAATAACCTGTAAATAATTAGCGCGTGTAGTGACAGCACACTGTGCTGTCACTACAATGTTTGGCGACGAAGCGCTGACGATGTCGTGAAGGCTAACAAAAGGGTCAAATGAAAAGGAGGTCGGAATAAACCTATGCGGATTATTTCAATAGCTAATCAGAAGGGCGGCTGCGGAAAAACCACTACAGCGGTTAATTTAGCGGCATCATTAGCTTCGAATCAGCGTAAAGTTTTACTGGTAGACTTTGACCCTCAAGCCCATGCCAGTGTCGGATTAAGCATACAGGCAAAAACAACGGTTTATGACGTCCTCTCTAAAATCAGCCAGCAAAAAGCAAGCATGGACCAGGCAATACTGGAGATAAGTAATAATTTTGATTTGGTCCCTTCCGGAATAATCTTAAGCACATTAGAACAGGAATTAGCCAATGAAATCAGCCGCGAAAGCCGCCTAAAAGAAACACTGGCTAATATGAAGAAATCTTATGACTATATTATAATCGACTGCCCGCCCAACCTCGGCATATTGACAGTAAACGCGATATGCGCGTCAAACGAAGTGATTATACCCGTCGAGCCCAGCCGTTTTTCCGTCGAGGGGCTAATCCGCCTGATAGACATTTTAGGGCTGATTAAAAACCGTTTAAACCACAATGTCCAGCACAAAGTCCTGGTAACCATGTTTGACTCCCGCTTAAAATATGCTTTCAAAATTTTAGCTGATCTAAGAGATAAATTTCGAAGCCATATGTATACCAACATTATCCATGTAAACGTGAAGCTAAAAGAAGCTCAAAGCTTCGGATCGTCGGTATTGGGCTTTGACAAATACAGCCGCGGGGCAAAAGATTATTACAGCCTATCCAAAGAAGTCATCGCCGAAGAAAGCAAAGCCCCGACAGCAAAAATGGAAATGCCCGCGATACAGGCCAAGATGGAAGAACTCATAAAGAAACATACGCCGGCATTAAGAGAGATTCTCTTTAAAATCAAAGCTCCTCAAGCCCAGCACGTTTACCTTGCCGCTGACTTTAACAACTGGCGTAAAGACGCGACTACCGAAATGTCCAACCATAACGGCACTTGGATAAAGCGCGTAACCTTAAAACCAGGCCAATACCATTATCGCTTTGTCGTTGATGATAGCTGGATAACCGATCCAGTAAACTCATCGCTGGAAAGAAATCCTTTTGGTGAATTTAATTCCTTGGTAAAGGTTGAAGGGTAACGTATCTCTTAACCTCGTCATTGCGAGGAGCTATCGCCTTAATTAGGCGACGAAGCAATCACGTTTTTTATCATATATAAAACCATGCAAACACTTGAAGCGATAAACAAACGCCATTCCACAAGAGAGTTCCAAGGCAAATTAATCGCCAAAGACGATCTTTTAAAGCTTTTAGACGCCGGCCGCCTTGCCGCGACAGCCAGAAACGAGCAACCGTGGGAATTTGTAGTAGTAACGGAAAGAGAAAAACTGCAAGAACTTGCTCGTATAGCAGCAAATAACGGGCCTTTTCTCGCGGAAGCTGCCTGCTGTGTAGCTGTTTTATGCCGCGATACCAAATATTATCTTGAAGACGGCTGCGCGGCAACGGAAAACATTCTGATAGCCGCAGGCGATTTAGGTATTGGCTCTTGTTGGGTGGCTGGAGATAAGAAGCCTTACTGCGAGCTGGTTAAACGGCTATTAGAAGCTCCTGCGGGCCTTAAGCTTGTAAGTTTGATAGCATTAGGTTATCAAAAAGAAAACAGCCTAAAAACACCCGATAAACGAAAATTAAAGGAAGTTATTCATTGGCAGAAATTTTAAATTTATATTATAATATTACAAAGGAGGAAACAGCTTATGGCCACAAAGAAGAAAGCCAAAAAAATAGTTAAAAAAAGCTCTCCTGTAAAAAAGAAGAAAATAACAAAGAAACCTATTAAAAAGAAAGCCGCAGTTAAGAAACTAGTTGTAAGAAAAGCTAAGAAAGCAGTAAAAATAAAGGCTAAAAAAACTTTAAAAAAACCTTTATTACCTAAAATCGAAGGCACAATTGTAGGAAAAATCACACATTACTTTCCTCACGTCCAAGCTGCTGTAATCGAAGTAACCTCTACGCTTAAAACAGGTGACACAATCCGGATCAAAGGTCACACCACAGATTTTAACGAAAATATCACATCCATGCAGATAGATCACGCTACAATAAACGAAGCAAAGCCAAAAGATGAAATCGGGCTTTTAGTAAGCTCAAGGGTCAGAATAGGCGATACTGTTTATAAAATCTAAAAGGAGGTTAAAGCAATGATACGCTGGATGGATATTGAAAAGAAAGCACGCGGCCTGAACATTCAGAATCCCAACCGCTATTCAAAAACCGACCTCATCCACACAATCCAAAGAGCAGAAGGCAACACTGAATGCTTTGGATCAGTCAAAGACAACTGTCCGCATATTAATTGCAGCTGGCGCAGGGATTGCTTAAAATAAAGCTGTGGATATGGCTCATCAAAACAAAGCCTTCGTAAAAGTTAATAGCTTACGAAGGTTTTTTGTTTCTATCGTTCCGCGCTTGATAAAACTTCAGCAATAGTTCAGATCTTGGAAGTCGCCGACGAGTGTCATTGCGAGCGACCGAAGGGAGCGAAGCAATCTTTTCCGCCTACGTGCTTCGCACTACGGCGGATCCTCCGTAGCAAGAATTGCGCAGGCGGAAAAGATTGCTTCGTCGCTGTCGCTCCTCGCAATGACACGGTTGCTTCCAAGAGAGGCTTAAAATGGAAAAGGAATTAGAAAAATGGCATGAATTACACAAGTTTTATTTATATAGCGGTAAATACCAGACAGAAGAGCTGGCTAAATTTCTGGGCGTAACCCCAAGAACGATCCAACGATGGCTGAAAGAAAAGACTAAGCCTAACCTAAAACAAATAAGACAGATCAACGAATATTTAATGCAAAAGCAAGATCCACAAAACAATAGGATATAGAATTAGCTTCTTTTCACATGTCGCACTTGGGGCTATAATATACGTTATGTTAACTACGCTATCTTGGGAAACCTGCCTTTACTGTCTTTAACGCTTTATAGTCACAGCACACTGTGCTGTCACTATAAAAATATGCCTATATCTAATTTCAGCTTCCTATATGTTACCTTTGATGTTCACTCCGGCAAGGTTGTCTTGGCCCCGGTCATCCTGAATCCAGCCATTATGCAGGCCATATTCAGCCATAATATCTTTGGCTTCCTGGTATTCCTTGGGGGTTATCCGTCTTGACAACTCCTTAAAGCTTTCTGCCTTATAATACGGGTAATATTGGCTCATTAAGCTTATATAGGTTTCAGGGCTTAATTCTTGGGCGATAAAACGCATTATTTCCCGCGTCCCTGATAAATGATCCGGCAAAACCAGATGCCTTATTATAAGGCCTCCCTCAATAATGCCGTTTTTATCGAGCTTTGCCACGCCGACCTGCCGATGCATTTCTTTTAATGCCACGCGGTTTATTTGCGAATAATCTTTAGCTTGAGAATATTTTTGCGCGATTTTTTCGTCCGCGTAACGGGCATCCGGCAGATAAATATCAATAATTCCGTCTAAAAGTTTTAAGGAATCTAAAGAATCATAGCCGCTGGAATTATAGACTAAAGGTATCTTCAAACCATGCGGAATTGCTATGATCAGCCCCCTCAAAATCTGCGGTAAAACGTGGCTTGGGGTGACAAAATTGATGTTATGACAGCCGCCGTCCTGAAGTTCCAGCATAAAAGCGGCGATTTCTTCGTCAGTTACTTCCCTTCCGTTTTCCTGTTGGCTAAATTCGAAATTCTGACAATAAACACATTTAAGGTTACATCCGGCAAAAAATATTGTGCCGGAGCCTTTATTTCCTGATACTGCCGGCTCTTCGCCGCGGTGTTTAAGGTAACTATAAACCTTTGCCTTTTCCGCGGTCCTGCAAAAGCCCAATTTCCCTTCAAGGCGGTTAACCTTACAATTACGCGGGCAGATATCACAAGTTTTTAGTTTATGATAAAAAATATCGGCCACTTCTCTAAGCCTGCCAGTTTTAAATGATTGTAAGTATTTTGGAGACATAGTTTCTAACTTTGACATGCCGTACATCGTCATTGCGAGGAGCTTTTGTTTGCACTAGCGACGAAGCAATCCCGTTTTTAAAAACGAGATTGCTTCGTCACTGATATGCCAAGCGAGGGTTCCTCGCAATGACGATGGGAACGAGCCTGCTCACAATAAATCTTTCGAATAGCATGAAAAATTTCTATATATTCTTTTGATTTGTAATCCGGATAAGTCCAATCAAGAGGTTCGAAGGATTTACCACGGTAAATAAGCGTTACTTCTACGAATATTCCTTTGGATAAATAAATACGGTGGCTGTAATCTTTAGTCGTGGCAAGGATAAGTTTCGAGGCATTTAGAAATCCCGGGTCGATATTAATCAAGCGCCGGTAATTTCGGGAAAAAAGTTTTTCTAATTTATTGGTAAATATTTTTATTCCAGCCAGTTCGTCGGGGCGCTTTAATTTCCTAAAACTGATAAACAACCTCTTAAGGCAATCGCCCATTTCAGGCCGGTAATAATCCGTATAGCCAAAATCCAGCTCATCGCTTATAAAATCGATGCCGCCATATTTCTTTTCCAACAAAGCTATTGTTTGGATTCTGACAATACTATTGCGGTAGATTAATCCTACGACTAATTTTGCAGGGAGAGGTTTTCCGACTTGGCCCACGCAGACAGCTCCTCATTGTGGCTTTGGATATAGAGGCTGATATTATCCGTATCCGCTTTTTTCATATCGATGAAATAAAGCGCGATGTTATATTTGCTTGCATCCAGGCCCGATTTCTCGCTTCTTACCACTACGCCTTTACAGGCTACTTTTTTCATATCGTGGCTGCCGTCTTTTCCTTTTATAGGCAAAAACATAGTAAGCTCAATCTTCTGCATCGTCTCGATATACCTGCCAACCTGACAATAAACTCCGGATAAACTTATGTCATGCGTCTGGCTTTTAATTTCCGAATCATCGACTTTTACACTTATAGGCAGTTTCTTACTTAAGCGCGGATGCCTTCTTTTTTCAATGCCGCCTAACTTATGCGCCATCTTTTTCCTTATTCTTTGCTTTAGCCAAAAAATTCTTATAGCATCTTTTGGTGCAATAATACTTTCCACCGCGGTAATATCTCTTGATCTTTTTAACAGGCTTGTTGCAACCGCCGCAGTTGCCTAATTTTTCTTTTTTTAGCGCTTTCTTAGATAGTTCTTCTGCCATTTTCTCCTCTTATTTTGTGTTGATTTGCTAATTATTGAATATCACAATATATTATTATAAACCTTTCAGCCTCTATTGTCAACCCTTAAAGCACCCAAATCAGCCCCTGGAGCTGGTTTGCACCAGCTCCAGGGGCTGATTTGGGTAGCAGGCTAAAACTCGACTCCCTTACGGGCGAAAACCTTGTTCCTGAAGGGATGTTTTACCTCCGTTTCCGGTATAAATGTGGACCATTGCCTTCTCACAATCCTTTTTCGAATAATAAATATGGCAGAATAAATTTTATAAACCTGAAAGTGTCAAGCAACGGATTGATCCTGCTCTCGCTGTTTATATAAATAGACGATACGGGAATACTGGCAACCTTAAATCCGTTATTGGCAGCTTCAAGAATTATTTCGGATTCTATTTCAAACCTATTGCTTTTAAACTTAAGCGCTTTGAGGCACCGGGCCTTTATCAGGCGAAACCCCGACTGGCTGTCGGAAACCTCCTGCCTAGAGATAAAAGAAATCACAAGAGACATTACTTTATTCGTCAGCCATCTGATAAAAGGCATACTGCGGGGATTAAACATCCTGCTTCCGATTATAACATCCGCCTTGTTATCTTCTAGCGCGAGAGTGAATTTAGGTAAATCCCGCAATGAATGTTGGCCATCTCCATCCATTGTAATAACGGCTTCGTATCCATTGGAAATAGCGAAATCAAACCCTAAACGAAGGCTTGCGCCTTTGCCTTTGTTTACATTGTTGCGCAAGACGATAGCTTGAGATTTTCGAGCTATTTCGGCTGTGCCGTCACTGGAACCATCATCGACAACAACAGCATCTATACCCATCTGCTTGACCCCCGAAACTATATCGCCTATTGTTTTTGCCACATTAAAAGAGGGGATAATAGCGCAAATTTTCATTCTGTCCAAAATCTCCTGAAACAAAACCATTGGTCCGGATATTTACGGATACATTCTTCCTGCTGCCTAAGATAAATCCCGGTCAAGCTTTTGATATCCTCTTCGTAATTGCCTGTTTGAGTAAACTCTATGGGCTTGTTAAATTTCAGCAGAAATTTATCGCCGCTTACCCTTATTGTCGCGCCAAATACGATAGCGGCGCCATACTTCAAAACAAACGCCGATAGCCCTTTGGGGATGTTCGTGGGCCGGCCGAAAAAATCAACCGTGACTCCATTTCCGGTAAAATCTTTATCCCCGACAAGGCAGATGATTTCATTCCTGCTTAACGCCTCCACACAACTCTTAACCGCCCTTTTAAGCGGGATAACCATCAGACCTTTTGATTCTCTTTGCCTGTTAAAAAAATCATCTATCTTTTTGTGCTTATGGGTAAGCGCCACGGCGCTAACCTTATAACCCAATATTCCAAGTGTTGCCCCGCCCAGCTCCCAGCTCCCCAAATGCGCAGCCGCTATAATAAGCCCTTTACCTTTTGAAAGGGCGTTATCAATATTTTCCAGCCCTTCGACCATAACATTCTCATCGACAAACTCGCGGTCAAGCTTTTGGAACCTCAAGAAATCCGTAAGGTACTTGCCAAAATTTATGAAGACATTTCTGGTGTAACGGCGGATGGTTTTTTTATCGATTGACGGAAAGATAACACGGAAGTTCTCGGAGACTAACGCCCTCTCACTTCTAGAAAAGCAATACTTAATGACAGCTGCCCCTTGAGCGAGGCTATAGCCTAACTTTAAAGGCAATAATAAAATTAAAAATTCGCCTATGCGGTAGAGGATGTAGTTGAGCATAATTCTAATATAAGCCTTGCGACATCCAAACTGGCATTGGGCCGGCTGATTCTTAAAGCGGCATCTTTCATCTGCTGCATCACAGACGGGTTAGAAATCAGCTCCTGCATAACCTGTGGCAAAAGTTTATCATTTGTTACTTTTACCGCAGCGCCCTTATTAAGGAGAAAAGTAGTATTTATTTCTTCCTGCCCGGGCAGAGGTTTTATGATCAACATCGGCAGGCCTTTTGCCAGCGCCTCCGCGGTAGTCAGGCCGCCGGGCTTTGTTATGATCAAACTGGCTATTTCCATTAATTCGTCTATGCTGCTGATAAATTGAAAAATGGCGGCTTTCTTTTTTATATTTTTAACTTTATTCATTAACTTTTCGTATAATTTTGTATTAGTCCCGCAGACAACAATCAACTGCGAATCCAATCTCATCTTTTTAAAAGCCGTAACAACTTTATTTATCGGGCCTAATCCCTGCCCGCCTCCCATGCTTAAAATTATCGGTTTATCGATACTCAAGTCAAACTGTTTTGCCAATTCCACACGGTCGTGTTTAACTGAAAACCTGGGATCAATCGGAATGCCGCATGGCCTTATTTTCGACGCTTCAACCCCCTTATGGATGAGCCGTTCTTTGACGTCTTCATGAGGCACTATATAATAATTCACCGTGTCGTATATCCAGTAAGAATGCGGGGCATAATCGGTAAGAATGCCCATGAGCGGGACATTATAATTAAAACTTTTTTTAAAATCCGCGACCATCCCGCAAGGAAAAGCCTGACTGCAGACAACCACATCAGGCTTAAAGGTATCAAAAAGTTTCTGCAGTTTTGGGGAATTGTGCCTGTGTATTGACTCTTTTAATTTTTGCGTGCGGATTATTACCGAAGGATTATCGTAAAGATAATCCCATATCCCGGGGGTGCGCTTAATTATACTCATATAAAGGCGGTTGACTATTTTCTCGGTAATAGGATTGGTGTAATTAAAGGCGTTAAGATTTAATGTTTCAACGCCCGGATTCAAAAATTTCAAAGCGTTTTCAATAGCTATCGTCGCCTGATGATGGCCGGAGATTTCGGATATGTAAAGAAGCAAGACTTTTTTATTGGGCATGGAGGGCGGTTTTGGCAGCTTTTACCACAAGAGGATTAAACTGGGTGCTTGAACAACGCGTTAATTCGCATAAGGCTTCTTTAAAGCTCAAGCCTTTGCGGTAAGGCCGGTCTGTGGTTATAGCGTCAAAAGCATCGGCAACGGAAATAATCGCCGCGGATAAAGGAATCTGTTTTCCCTTTAACCCTTCGGGATAACCTTTTCCGTCGTAACGCTCATGGTGATATTTTATGCCATCCAGGCAATCTTTCAGCTCTTTTATCGGCTGGACGATATTCACTCCGATTACCGGATGTTGTTGGATAATTTTTCTTTCTTCTTCGTTCAGCCGCCCAGCTTTATTCAGCACCTTTTCAGGTATGCCGATTTTACCAATATCATGCAGAAGGCTTGAAATATGCAAATTTTCCCTGAACTTGTCATCTAATCTAAACTGTTTTATCAAGGCATCAGCCAATGTTAAACTGTAATTAGTCACGCGGGCTGTGTGGCCGTGGGTATACGGGTCTTTGGCGTCGATAGCCGCGGCCAATGCTATGGTCGTGTGAATAAATAAACGCCGGCGCTTGTCTAATTCTTCCTCAAGCTCCTCGAAAAGCTGGGCATTACGGATTGCCATCGCCACATCAGAAGCAAGGGCGCTAAAAAAATCGAGTTCGCTTTTTTTAAACGGGGCGTTGTCTTTTTTTCTGCCCAAAAGAAGCAAGCCCAGCATAGTGTCGCGGAAAAAACTCGGGACACAGGCGACAGCGTCGAATATCTCCATCTGATAGGCAATTTTTCTAAAGTTATCAGCTAATTTAGGAGAAAGTTTTTTATTCTTAAGCAAGCCCCTTAAATAGTTTATTTCGAGGATACCGTCTTCTAATATTTCTTTATCGCGGCGCTGGAGGAAAAAGCTGATTAACGGATTATCGCAGTCCATCCGGGCAAAACCCGCGGGAATTTTTAAGCCCTGCGCTCCGCGGGAAACTGTGAGCACATAAGTATTCTTTTTATTGTCGTAAAGGAGTATCGCGGCGTGCCTGATATTGACTTTATGCACAAGCATGCGCACGATCAATTTTATCAGCGTCTCGGGATGATGGATCAAAATCATCGTCTTCGACGCCGCTTCCAATTCTTTCTTGTAATCAATAGCCTCTGTTTTTTTCATTTTCATGCTAACAAACGGGTTCGATAAATCGAACCCCTACAGGATGCCTGTAGGGGCGTGATTTATCACGCCCGAAACACGCGTCAACAATTCTGTAGGGGCGCCATTCATGGCGCCCGCAAAAAAGAAAACACCCTACTTATTAAATATCCTCAACACCACCTTTTCCAACTCATCCAACTCAAGCGGCTTATGTATAAAATCCGCCGCGCCCAACTCTTTAGTTTTCAGCACAGTCTCCTCGTCATTCTTGCCGGTAACCATTATAACTTTAATCTGCTTATTGAGTCCCCTTATCCTTGCCAAGGCCTCGACCCCATCCATCCCTTCCATCTTTATATCCAGAAGGACCACCTTCGGCTGTTGAGAAATGACAATTTTGATCGCCTCTTCACCGCTAGACGCTGTCAAGACGTCGATTTTGCGTTTACTAAAAAAATTAGCCGCATACTCACGAACATCTATTTCATCGTCAACAATAAGCAGTTTATCATTCATAACGCACCTCGAGGTATACTTTATCCCAAAAACCCACCCCTGTCAATAGCAACAAACGGGCAAACAAACGGGTTCGATAAATCGAACCCCTACAGGCATCTCTGTAGGGGCGCCATTTATGGCGCCCGCAAATACGAGCTAGCACCCCTGTAGGGGCGCGATTTATCGCGCCCGCCATGTAGGGGACCTGTTGTCCCTAAATGTCTGCGACAAAGCAATCTCGCTTTTAAAA
>CAKKQA010000027.1:21382-22387 GCA_919901925.1 Omnitrophica bacterium GWA2_41_15
GCTAGCATCCCTGTAGGGGCGCCATTTATGGCGCCCGCCATCCCCTTTTAAAACTTATACCCCCCGGCGATACTTAGCGCGGCCTCATCTATAAACCTGCCTTCGAGCTTCAAGCTGACATTATCTCCGACATTAAACAGCAACCCGGTAAACAAGCCGTAGTTAACATCCGCCTTAGATTCACCAGAGATATCCATACCCCCTCCTGAAAGAGCATAGGTGATGTCTCTTTTAGTCTTTAATCTTAAATCCGAATATCTAATGCCCAAATAAGGCGTAAGGTAAAGCGGAACAGACTTAAGATTCGCCGTATCAAGCGTCATTAGCTGGAATTTTCTCCCTAAAGATAAAGCGCTGTGCCATTCCTGTAAAAGAGTTTTTCCCGCAAGCGAAGTCCCTTTTACGCCTTGTTGGGTTATTTCTTTTGGGCTATGGGTACTACGCAGATATTGCATATCATATCCCAAGAACCAATTATCGTCTATTCTCACCGCGCCATCAAGCCCGCCGCCATAGCTAAAACTATAATTATACTCGATATCGATATCCCGCCTGCCAAGGTTTTGAACATAGGTATTTACCAGTTTCTCTTGCGGCTTAGAAAACCCCATCTTTACATATGGCTGGGCATAAGAAAAACCTGTGTAAGCAATTTTAAAATGCCCTTGTTCCAACGACTTAATTTTATCCGTCTCATCGGCAGAAGCAGCTAATTTACGTTCAAACGTCTGCGAATAGATAAACTCTACCGCAAAATTCTGCGCCAATTTCGCCTGTTCCTGCGGAATTTCCACGCTGGCCGCGAAAACCAAACCCTGACAAACAAAACCGCCAATTACTCCTAATACTAAAACCCTTACCCACATCATTTTCCCCTTCTTTCTACCTCACTGCAAATCTGACCCCATAATTTTAGGACTGGCCTCGACTATTGTCTGAAACCTCGGCAGACTGGGTCAAATGTGTTTGTTCTTTGTCAAATAGGTGATATTTGCAAATTTTTAT
>CAKKQA010000028.1:0-5652 GCA_919901925.1 Omnitrophica bacterium GWA2_41_15
TCATCTTCTCCGAGAATATCTGTTACCCAGTACGCAAAGTCATTAGGAGGCTCCGGGGAAAGATACTGATGTTGCTGTAAGAATCTATGCGTGTGGTTGTAAATACAAGAATCGGGTACTTCCTTAATGAGAGCCAAAAGCTGGGTTAAGGTGCCGGCTCTCAATCCAGTCAGCTCTGACAAGTGTAATCTTGTGCAAAATCTAAATGGCTCTAACGCTTTTATTAATTCTGTCATGATGATAATATTGCCGATAGCCTTTTTAAAAAAACCATTGCCTCATTAGGATTTTTTAAATAAAACTGGGCGCAAGATTCCTTGGGTTTTCCTACAAGTATGGTTAGCCCCCTCTTGTTTAACGCCTTGAAAGCATCTTCATCAGTTACATCGTCTCCAATATAGATAGGCAGAACCGGTATATCTTTAGATGCGAAAACCTGCCTGGCTAAAAGCCATAAAACAATCTTACCCTTGTCCCAATCCACAGGAGGCATTACCTCTAATACCCTCTTGCCGAATTTAATTTTAATCTTATTCTCTACTAGAGGCGCTATTACTGCCTCATGAAAGATTGTTTTAATTTTAGGGATGTCCTTTTTTTCTGCTAAACGATAATGCAAACTCAAAGAAATCCCTTTATCTTCAATTAAAACACCTTTAAAAGAAGAAGCCTCGGCCGCCAGGTTATCCTTTATCTTCTCTATGATTTTCCTAAACCTTGGCGAAACTACCGGCTTAAATTTAATCCGCGGCCCATCTATTTCTAGCCCATGATTTCCGGAATATATGGCGTTTTTGAGGCCTATTTTATTTTTAACATCTTTGGCAGTCCTGCCGCTGATGAAAGCCAGTTTTACCTTTGGGTTTTTCGATAACTGCCTTAATAAAACCTTTGTTTTTTGGGGAAGCATTGCCTTGGCAGGAGTTTCCGCGATAGGCGCCAGGGTCCCATCAAAATCTAGAAATATCAATAGATGTTTATTTTTAAATTTCTCGTGGATTTTCTCCCATTTATCAAACAAATAATCCATAATTAAGCCTTTTCCAAAGCTGTCAACTCGGTAATTATATTCCCTGCCCAACGATAAACATTATTTTCGCTGACAATTTTACGCATGCTTTTCATCCGCTTCTTTTTCTCTTCAGCCGGCATCTCCACCGCCAATTTTATGGCATCGGAAAATTCTTCTATCGCGTATGGATTTATCTGCACCGCGTCTATCAATTCCCTGGCGGCTCCGGTAAAGCGGCTTAAAATCAAAACTCCGTTAAGGCTGTTCTTTGATGCCACATATTCTTTGGCTACCAAATTCATCCCGTCATGAAGAGAACTGACGATACAAATATCGGCAAGGGCGTAAAAAGGTTTTATCTCTTCCGGAGAAAAATGCCTTTTTAAATATACTATCGGCCGCCACCGGCCCTGCGAATACTTCCAATTTTTCTTTTCCACTAATTCGTCGATCTCATTCATCAAATCGTGATAATGCTTGATATGGGTCCTGCTTGGCGCGGCCAGCTGGATAAAAACAAATTTATTTTTATATTGGGGATTTTTTTCTATAAACCTATCTACCGCGAGCATGCGTTCAATTAAACCTTTTGTATAGTCAATTCTGTCTACTCCCAATGCTACAATTTTGCCTTCTAATTCAAACTCGCCGCGGATTTTATCAATTTGCTCTGATTCAACTTTCGTAATATTGCCGGTAATATCGCAGTCCACGCTTATAGGAAATGCCTTAACAAGAGTTTCTTTTCCTGAACGCACAACGCTGAATTTTTCCGTGTCAATGCGCGATTCGAGAAGCTTGTTCGCGGTTTCAAGAAAATTGTTACAGTGGCTTTGCACATGAAAACCGATCAAATCACAGGCAAGCATCCCTTCTAAAATTTGCTTCTGATAAGGGCAGGTGGAAAAAACTTCCGGATTTGGCCAGGGGATATGCCAGAATAACGCTATCTTAGCGTCCGGCCGTTTCTCTTTAACCATTCCGGCAAGCAGCATGAAGTGGTAATCCTGAATAAACACAAAAGGGTTCCTTGAAGGCAGTTCCGTCAAAACGCTGTCAGCAAATTTCTGATTTACCTTTTTATACATCTGCCAATCAGATTCTCGAAACATTGGCCTTGTGTGTGTAATATGGCAAAGCGGCCAAAGCCCTTCATTAGCAAAACCATAATAATACCCTTCTTCCTCTTCTTTTGTTAACCATACCCTTTTAAGAATATAACGGTTGTCTCCAGGAGGCACGCCAAGTTTATCCTTTGAATTTACGAATTTACTATCCGCGTTGCCGCTGCCGTGAGCAACCCATGTCCCTCCGCAGGCGCGCAGTATCGGGTCTATAGCAGTAACAACACCGCTAGCCGGCCTGATGCACTTTGGCTGGCCGGTTATATCATCAATCACATGCATATAAGGCTCTCTATTAGATACTACAATCAACGCGTTTTCTCCCAAACGCGCGTGAATAAGGTCGCGCAGTTTCGCTTCAGTCCAAAGCTCTTCTTTTTGCAGGCGTTCAGCCGCCTTTTCGGTTACGACTTTACGCGCGATTCTTAAATTTAAAGCTACCTGTTCAACTTCACTGGCGAGTTTACCGAGTTCGTCTTTTCCCTTAATCGGATGCGCGTTTTCAGTTTCTCCTTGTTGAAAATGCTGAAACCATTCAGTAAGCCGGATAACAGGCAGAATAAATATCTGTCTTTGGATTAAAAGCATGATCAATACAATCAGAACCAATAAAGATATTAAAATGATGCTCAAACGTTTCCAAAGATCAGCCATAGTCGTGAAAACATAGGAAGTATCATAAATAACTTCTACTATTCCGAGTATATTATTTTCATCATCGGTTACCGGAATAATATAGGTATACAAGGAATAATCCTTAAAAATTTTCATTGCTCCGCGCGAGATTTTATTGGTTAAAACATCCTGAATATAGGGCTTCTCCGTATGTTCCCAGTCAGAAAATCTTTCTGTAATAGCTAATACCTTGCCTTCCTTATCGTAAATAACACAGCCCTGCAGCCTTTCTCTTCTTTGAAAGCTTTCAACCATGCGGTTTGCGTACCGCAAATCATTATTTATGATAATTGCCTTGGCGGAAAACTCTACGCCTTCAGCCACTGATTTGGCTTTTCTGCGAAGGTCATCCATTAATTTTTCTTCGGTAAAGCGGATCTGCATAATGCCAAATACCGTAAATCCGATAGCTACAATAATCAAAATAGGCAATATGAAAATCAGGAGCCGTTTCATTTATTTTTTCTCCCCAATAAAAAAAGCCATCCTGCTTTAATCGCAAGATGGCGGCCCGACCATCCAAAAACACCTTCGGAGATATTTCTTTTATCTCCGAACCTCTTATGGCTTTAATTATACATCAGCTATGAATTGTTGCAACCTTTTTATTCAAACAAAAAAAGGCCAGGCGATATTTTTGCCTGGCCTTTTTTACCTGCATTTTACTTATTTTTAGTACATATCTCCGCCGCCGTAACCGCCGCCGCCATGAGGTGGCATTGATGGCATTGATTTTTCTCTTTCCGGCCTATCGGTGATAATTGCTTCAGTGGTTAGAAGCAGTGCCGCGATGCTCGAAGCATTCTGTAATGCGGTCCTGGTGACTTTAGTTGGATCAATTACGCCTGCTTCAATCAGGTCAACATATTCATCGGTAGCGACATTGTACCCTACGTTTGTTTTCTCTAATTTGATTCTTTGCACAATTATCGAACCTTCAAGGCCGGCATTCGCGGTGAGCTGACGGATAGGTTCTTCTAACGCCCGTTTGATGATGTTGATGCCTATCTGTTCGTCTTCATCCGAGACTTTTAGCTTATCTAACGCAGGTATACAGCGTAACAGCCCAACTCCGCCGCCCGGGATTATGCCCTCTTCAACCGCGGCGCGGGTCGCGTGTAACGCGTCTTCAACTCTTGCCTTTTTCTCCTTCATTTCGGTTTCGGTAGCAGCTCCGACATTGATTACCGCGACCCCCCCGGCCAATTTCGCCAGGCGCTCTTGCAGTTTTTCTTTGTCGTAATCAGAATCATTATCTTCGATCTGTTTCTTTAGCTGGGCAATCCTTCCGTTGATGGCCTGGGTTTTGCCCGCGCCTTCAACTATTGTGGTGTTATCTTTATCGATTTTTATCCTTTTTGCCCGTCCTAAATCTTCAATGTCCACATTTTCCAGTTTGATGCCTAAGTCTTCGGTTATGGCCTTTCCGCTGGTAAGCACGGCGATATCTTCTAACATCTCCTTGCGCCTATCGCCGTAACCCGGCGCTTTTACCGCGGCCACGTGAAGTGTCCCGCGGATTTTATTTACGACTAATGTCGCCAGCGCTTCGCCTTCGACTTCTTCGGCAATAATCAATAACGGTTTGCCTGTGCGGGCGATTTTTTCAAGTAGTGGCAGTAAGTCTTTCAGGGAAGATATTTTCTTTTCGTGGATGAGGATATACGGGTCTTCCAGGAGTACTTCCATTCTTTCCGTGTCAGTTACTAAATACGGCGAGAGGTATCCCTGGTCAAACTGCATACCTTCGACTACCTCAAGGGTGGTTGCCATTGATTTTGCTTCTTCGACAGTAATGACACCATCTTTGCCGACTTTATCCATCGCTTCCGCGATCAGATTGCCGATTGCGGTATCGCAGTTAGCCGCGATAGAGGCGACTTGCGCGACTTCTTTTTTATCTTTGATGGGAGTGGAAAGCTTCTTTAATTCTTCAACGATTTTTTCCACTGCTTTTTCGATTCCACGTTTTAAAGCCATTGGATTGGCCCCCGCGGTGACGTTCTTTAATCCTTCGCGGTAAATCGCTTCGGCTAAAACTGTGGCGGTGGTTGTTCCGTCGCCGGCGTTATCAGAGGTTTTTTCCGCGACTTCTTTAACCATCTGCGCGCCCATATTCTGATACGGGTCTTCTAATTCGATTTCTTTTGCCACGGTTACGCCGTCTTTGGTAATGGTCGGCGAGCCGAATTTCTTATCAATGACAACATTACGGCCTTTAGGGCCTAATGTTACTTTGACCGCGGCTGCTAATTGCTCGACGCCTTCTAAAATCTTGCGCCTAGCTTCATCACTAAACAATAACTGCTTTGACATTTCAACTCCTCCTTAAGTGTCATTACGAGTTGTAGTGACAGCACAGTGCTGCCTTGCGAAGCAAGGCGTGTCACTACAAAGATGCGGGGCCTCGCAATGACGGTGATGTTTATTTGATCACTGCTAAAATATCTTCTTCCTTCATTATCAAAAGCTCTTCGCCTTCTTTGGTTGTGATTTCGTTTCCTGAATACTTGCCGTACAGGACTTTGTCACCAGTTTTGACTTCTAAGGGCAAAACTTTGCCTTCATTTGAAAGTTTGCCTTTGCCTACCGCGACAACTTTTCCTTCTTGCGGTTTCTCTTTCGCGGTATCAGGAAGGACGATCCCTCCCTTGGTTTTGTTTTCCGCTTCAAGTGGTTTGATAACCACGCGGTCGCCTAAAGGTTGAATATTCATGCACCCACCTCCTTAAATCTTCCTTTTTGCCAAGGGGAAATCCCTTAGTTTTAAAAGGTTATTGTTTATTTTAGCACTCCTCAATACAGACTGCTAATTATAGGCAAAAAAAAATCATTGTCAAG
>CAKKQA010000028.1:5752-8534 GCA_919901925.1 Omnitrophica bacterium GWA2_41_15
CTTCCTATCAAATGAGCCGGTTTGCGTAATTTCATTTCCGGCAAAAGTTGAGTATTATTATGCAGTGATTTTAGGCAAAGATTAAGCCCGGGAATAATCATTCCGCCTAAGTATTCTTTTTTCGCGGAAACTATATCAACAGTAATTGCCGTGCCAAAGTCTATGGCTATTAACGGCGCGCCAAATAATCTCATCGCCATATACGCGTTAATTAGCCTATCGGCCCCAAGTTTTTTAGGGGCCAGGTAACGATTTTTTAGCGGCACGCGCAGATTTTCTCCTATTGTATATATGGGAACACTAATGATACCTATAATAGCTTTTTTTACATCTTTTAAGGTTTTAGGCGCTACACTGCATATTACCGCTGCTTCTATTGTTTTTAAGTCTATGTTATTGTTTAATAAGGATTTCTTTAAGAATAAGCCAAAATTATGGCTTTTGGCAGAAGGCAGTTTGGCAGAAATAAGCTTATCTTTACCTCTAAAGGCGCCTATGGTTATATTGGTATTTCCTATGTCGCAGGTTAGTATCATATTTTTACCTTAACTAACCCTACGCGGACCGGGTCGAATGAGCATTTTTGTCATTGCGAGGCGCCTTTGAATGACTAATCGGCGACGAAGCAATCTCGTTTTTAAGTACGGGATTGCTTCGTCACTGACATGTCAATCGAGGGTTCCTCGCAATGACAATGAAAAATACCCATTTGACACGGCCTGACGGGGTTGGCGGTGGTTATCTCAATAGTTTGACATCGCCGCAGTTTATGTGTTTCAAGAATCCGTTGTGCAGGCGTAGGACTAAAGCCCCTGAATCATCGAAATCAGTCGCTATCCCTTCAATGATTTCGTTTGTATTTAGTTGTGAAACCCTGACCTGCCTGCCCCATAATCCCGATAAGTGCCTGGCCTCGTCTATTATAGTTTTATACCCCTTACTTTTAAATAGAGAATAATATGTATCAATTTCTTTCAGGCAGGCGTTTAACAGTGTATCATGAGGAATTTCCTTTTGCAGTAATATTTTAAGTGAAGTCGATTCTTTAACAGGCAACTCGCTTTGCCGGAAGTTAGTGTTTATGCCGATACCGACTACCATGAATTTTATTTTTACAGCCTCGGCATCCATTTCGGTTAAAATACCGCAAATCTTCGTATCCTTTATTACAATATCATTTGGCCATTTAATAAGGAATTCCAACCCGGAAAATTTCCGCAAAAAGTTAGTAACCGCGACAGCTGCCACTAATGTTATCGTTGAAGCATTTTGAACCGTGATTTCCGGCCTTAAAAGTAAAGAAAAATATAAGCCTTTATCTTTGTGAGAAATCCAATTTCTTCCTAACCTGCCACGGCCTTTAGCCTGGCTTCGCGCCCAGATAACTGCTCCTTCTTTTTCTTTCTTTGCGCCGTACATAAAGGCTATATCGTTGGTTGAACCGACAGTGTCATATTTGTAAATCTTTCTGCCGACAATTTGGCTGTGTCCGCCTTTTAACTCGTGGCGGCCGAATATTCTTATTATTCCTTCATCCATTTTATGTTTTCTTTAGCTCATTTATTTTATCTCTTATCCGCGCCGCCTCTTCGAATTGCAAGTTTCTTGCCGCTAATTCCATTTTGTATTCAAGTTCCGCTATATAAGCCTTCAATTCATATTCTTCTTTATTTAAGCCTACTAAATCTTGAGTAAGTTCCTCGGCATCTTCCAGATTTTCTATGCCTTCTTTGATAGCCTTTTGAATACCGCGTGGTGTTATGTTATTTTTGGAATTAAACACGAATTGTAATTTACGCCTGCGGCTGCTTTCACTGATCGCCTTTTTCATCGAACCCGTAACTGTATCGGCGTACATTATGACTTTTCCGTTAATATTGCGCGCGGCTCTTCCTGCAACCTGGATTAATGAAGTTGCCGAGCGCAGGAAGCCTTCTTTGTCAGCGTCGAGAATAGCGACTAATGAAACCTCCGGCAGGTCCAGCCCTTCGCGCAGTAAGTTTACGCCGACAAGGCAATCGAATTTCTTTTGGCGCAGTTCTTTTAATATTCTGGTTCGTTCGATTGTCTGGATTTCCGAATGCAGGTATTTTACTTTTAACCCCGCTTCATTCAGGTAATTAGCCAGGTCTTCTGATGTCCTTTTCGTCAAAGCGGTTACTAAAACACGTTCGTTATTCTTGGCGCGGGAGGAGATTTCTTTAATCAGGCCATCGATTTGCCCTTCAGTTGGTTTTATAACTATTTCCGGGTCAATCAAGCCTGTAGGCCGGATTATCTGTTCTGTAACCTTGTCTTTTGATTTCTTAATTTCGAATTCTGACGGAGTAGCAGAAACAAAAATCGCTTGATTTATCATGCTTTCAAATTCTTCGAATTTTAAAGGCCGGTTATCCAGGCAGCTGGGCAGGCGAAAGCCGAATTCGACCAGTGTTTTTTTGCGCGACCTGTCCCCTTCATACATGCCCCGGACCTGCGGGACAGTAACATGGCTTTCGTCTATTATCAGCAAAAAATCTTTTGGAAAATAATCAAGAAGACAATATGGGCGTGTCCCAACAGGCCTTCCTGATAAATGGCGGGAATAATTTTCTATTCCATGGCAGTAGCCGATTTCCTTTAACATCTCCATATCGTATTTTGTCCGCGACTGGAGGCGGCTGGCTTCTAATATCTTATTTTGCGAGCGTAATAATGCCAGATGTGCTTCTAGCTCTTTCATGATTTCTTCGATAGCCGAGTCTATACGCGGCTCTGATACCATGAAATGCTTAGCCGGATA
>CAKKQA010000029.1 GCA_919901925.1 Omnitrophica bacterium GWA2_41_15
CCTTAATAACACTATTTTCTTCATTTGAATCACCTTTCATCTTTACGCTCTGTAGTGGCGCGATTTATCGCGCCCGCTAAATGATATTTAAAAAACAATTATATCAGAAATATAAGGATTGTTGAGATATTTTTTTAATCACGGCGTCATTGCGAGGAGCATTCACAGGGAAGAGGCGACGAAGCAATCCCGTTTTAATAGATGCTGCGCTGCCAACCTTTGTAGGGACAGCACACTGTGCTGTCCCTACAACTCGCTCGCCCGCAATGACGACAATAAGATTTCTTCTGTTTACTGGCTAATTACGATCTTTTCTAAAACGGAAATAAAAAAAGGCCGGACCTTTTAAAGCCCAGCCTTTAATCCAAACAAAAACAGATAGGAACTTATTTCTTGCCCTGATCATGCGGGCAAATAACCGCGGTTGAACTTAATGCCTGATTGCCTGCCTTGTCTTTCGCGGTTACATTGACAGTATAAACCCTGCCATCCTGATCATTGCCTTCTCTCCAAGCCTCAAGTTGAATTACAGAATTAAATGCTGATATTATCGGCTGAAATTTACCGTATTCGTCCTTTACATCAAAGGTTGTCTTATCTATATCTGACAGAGCGTCCATTGCCTGCCCGCCGATAGTTACCGGAACCATCTTATGATTAGGCGGCCAGAGAGAATTAGGATTAGCTGTAACACTAACCTGCGGCAGCGTCTTGTCTATATTCAACGTTACAAAAGCGCTCGTATGATTTCCTGCTAAATCAACAGCTTCCCCTCCTATATGTTGCTCTTTGCCTTCAGTTGTTACTACAGCTGGCCCCGTAACGCTTGCCACGCCCGATAAAGTATCTGTGGCTATAAAACCAACCGTAACATCCGAATTATTCCAACCGTTGGCATTTGCTTGAGGCGTAGAATTTACAGCTATAGCTGGCGGGGTTTTATCTATTTTAACCACTAGGCTTTTAGCTGTCTCAATATTACCGGCGTTGTCTACTGAATAATAACTCAAAGTAGTTGCGCCTTCAGAAGTAATATTTATTTGCGCAGAAACTCCCGTAACAACTTTCTCGTCTGACATCGCTCCTGTAAGCTTATAATAAATCTCTTTTACGCCTGTCCCACCTTCATTATCCGCGGCAGTTAAACTAATGTTTACATCAGTATTATTCCATCCAACCTGATTTGCTGATGGCGAAGCGGATATTACCGTCACAGGGGCAACGCTATCTATTGATGTTGTAACTATATTTACCGTTCCATTGGTGCGGGTGGTTTCAGGCACCGAGGGAAAGTAAACTGTAGCAAAATTAATCACATCAGCTTTATCCGGTGCGTCTTTGTTCACATCCACGCTAAAAGTTAGCGAACCCTTTTGTTTTGATAGTAATTCGCCAATAAACCAGCTGATAGTGCGGGTGCCGGGATTATATTTGCCGCCGTTGTTAATTACCAAAGTGGTGTCATCCAAATTTTCCAGCAAGGTATCGGTAACATAAACT
>CAKKQA010000030.1 GCA_919901925.1 Omnitrophica bacterium GWA2_41_15
CTTTTTATTTATTATAATGAAAGGGCGCTTGAAAATTCGGTTGATTTTGATTCGGGCGCTACTTTGCGTGACGGCATTAAGACATTGCGGAAATTAGGCGTTTGTGATGAAAATAAATGGCCGTATAAGATAGAGCGCTTTAGGCAAAAGCCTTCAAAGGGTTGTTATTTACAGGCAAAAAAACACCGGATTCAATCCTATCATAGAATCTCCAATTTATCGGAAATGCTTATTTGTCTTGCCGAAGGTTATCCTTTTGTTTTCGGCTTCACGGTTTACGAAAGCTTCGAATCAAGGAAGGTCGAGCGCACAGGTATTGTGAATATGCCGAAAAAGAGAGAACGCGCAATCGGTGGGCATGCGGTTATGTGCGTAGGCTATAATCAAAAAAATAGGCGTTTTCTGGTGCGTAACTCTTGGGGCGTCAAATGGGGAATAGGCGGATACTTTTTAATGCCTTATCGGTATTTAGAGGCATTAGCCGCGGATTTCTGGACGATAAGAAGATAACTTCTGCCACTATCGATAATCAGCAGATAAGGCTATTTAGCGGCCTCAGTTTGTAGTAAAATATAAGTTCAAAATGTATTCCTTATGAAAAGTCATAAAATCTATATAGCAGGGCATACAGGTTTAATCGGAAGCGCGATTCTCAGGCGTTTTAAAGGGGAAGGCTTTGCGAATATAATTACCCGCACTCATAAAGAGCTTGATTTAACGCGTCAGGCTGATGTGGAGGATTTTTTTACCCAAGAACGCCCGGAATTAACGATTCTCGCGGCTGCGCGCGTTGGGGGCATACATGCTAATATGTCATATCCGGCACAGTTTTTGTTTGACAATCTGAGCATACAGTTAAATGTCATTAATTCATCTTTTCGCGCGGGGGTAAAAAAGCTCTTATTTCTTGCCGGCGCCTGTTCTTATCCTCGGGAATGCCCTCAGCCGATAAAAGAGGAATATTTGCTTTCCGGGGCATTAGAGCCTACAAATGAAGCTTACGCCGTCGCGAAGATTGCCGGGATAAAAATGTGCCAGGGATATAACAATCAATATGGGACTAATTTTATCTGCGCGGTGTTAGCAAATGCTTATGGCTCGGGCGATAACTTTGATCCTTTGGATTCGCATGTAATTCCGGCTTTAATAAAAAAATTCCACTGTGCCAAGATAAATAAGCAAGAAAGCGTAAGTGTATGGGGCTCGGGGAACGCATACAGGGAATTCATTTATGCCGATGACGCCGCCGATAGCTGTATTTTTTTGATGGGCCATTATAACAACACGGAGATTATTAACGTCGGCACGGCGAAAGCGATAAGTATAAAGGAACTAGCTCTTTGTATAAAAGATATTATCGGATTTAAAGGCGAGATAATCTTCGATTCCTCTAATCCGGACGGTATGCCTTATAAATTGTTAGATGTCAACAAAATAAACAATTTAGGCTGGCAGGCAAAGACGCCGTTAGTTAACGGCATTCAGCAGACTTATAGATGGTATCTGGATAATATAGAAGCTATTTTGTGGGAGAAATGAACCCGCCGCCGTAGGCTTCCAGGACAATCCATAAGTGAGAAGAGTTAATACATTATAATAAAAATTTCAAATGGAAACGAAGGTAGTTATAACTATAGATACAGAGCCGGATAATCAGTGGGATCCGGCTTTAAGGAAAAGCCCGCAATTCAATAATATATCCGAATTAAATAAGCTGCAAAAACTATTTGACAAATTTCATGCCAGCCCTACTTACCTTGCCGCTTTTTCCGTCGTTAATGATGATACGGTCAGTGTCTTAAAAGATATCGCCAAATCCGCTCATTGTGAGGTAGGGACGCATCTACATTCTTGGGATACGCCTCCTTTTTCCCCGCCTATTAATGGCAATGGGACCTATTTGCATCAATTTGATTCTTTTACCCAGCGGCAAAAGATGATAAATATAGACGGTTTAATTACTGATGTTTTCGGCATTAAGCCCAGATCCTACAGGGGCGGCCGTTATTCTTTTGACGACAATACGGTTTCTTTACTGGCGGAGTGCGGGTATTATGTGGATACTTCGGTTACTCCGTATATATCGTGGGAGGATGATGGCGGAACAAACTTCAAGAAATTCAGCTCTAAAGATTATTTTTTAACAGTGAAGGAGAAAATGAATATTCTTGAGGTGCCGGTTTCAATAAGAATAAAAACGAAATTGCCGCGCCTATCAAAATTCGCGTATCTTAATACTCCAAATTGGGCGCACGCGCAGGGTATTTTAAGGAGGATTGCTGATTTTAACATCGTTTGGCTTGATCCGTCCTTTAATAGCTTTGACGACATGAGATGGTTGTGCGACAAGCTCTTGGCGGAAAAATCAGGGTATATTAATATAATGTTTCATTCTTCGGTTATTATTCCCGGAGGCAGCCCTTATACGAATAATGAGCAGGAAACAAAGCTTTTTTTTCAACGATTGGAAAGGCTGCTTGATTATTTGTTTAGCGGGTGTAAGTTAGAAAGTTTTACTCTGAATGAATTTTACCGGTTTCGCAAGGATTTTAATTAGGCTATGAGTGTTTTTAGATTATCAAAAAACCAGGAGCTTAATAAGTATTTTAGTGAATTAGAAGGCATGGGCCTGATTAATTACGCCTCCAGAGGGTATAAAAAATGGCATTGGCAATATACGCAAAACCCTTTTTGTTTATCGCCTGAGCTTCCTTCTTGGATATATGCCTGGGATTGTAAAGCCATTGGCCATCTTGGAGTCATCCCTGTTGATCTGAAGGTTGGCGTTCAAAAGATTAAAGCCGCATGGCTGGTTGATTTTATGACTCTTGCGGAATACAGAAGAAAAGGCGCCGGCAGGGAGTTGGTTGATGAAGTGGACAAGCAGTTTGACGTCTTATTGGCGGTAGGCGCAACGGAGATGTCTTTTAATTTCTTCCTGAAAATGGGTTGGGAATTTTTGGGAAACGTCCCATATTATCTTAAAATCTGGGATGCAAAGCCTTTAGTTAGGAAAAGAATAAAAAACAAATTTCTCGCGCAATTTGTATCTTTACAAGTTAATTTCATTGTTAAAATATTTAACTTTCTAAAGGCTTGTAATTATCCGCAGCGTATAGAAATTTCTCGTATTGATAATTTTACGCAAGAAGCGGATTTGTTTTGGCGCCAGATAGTAGATTCTTATAAAATAATAGTTCCCAGAAACGAGGATTATCTTCACTGGAAATTTGACTTGCAGCCGGATATGCAGTATGTTAAATTCCGCGCCGCGCGTGATGGCATGGTTTGCGGATACGCTGTCGCACGCTGCATAATTAATGAATCAGGGAGCATGGAAGGCTTGATTGCCGAAGTCATAGCCCGTCCTCAAGATAGGGTTGCCGCACGGCAGTTGGTTTTTGAGGCCTTGAAATATTTAAGGTCGCAGGGTTGCTTTATGGCGCGTTGTTTCGCGGTATCACCGGATATACAAAAAGCTCTCTTGTCATGTGGTTTTCTTAGGCATAATGTAAAGATGCGTTTTCTCATAAAAAGGAATAAGGAAGGCCTGCAAGAGGCCTGTAAATTGGATAATTGGTATATAACTGCAGGAGATAGCGATATGGACAGGTAACGCTATCCGCGGATTTTCATACGATAAGAAGGTAATCCCGCCACCAGCTATAATCAGCATATTAAATCTTGACAGAAAGTGGTATGCTTGTTAACATATGTTCAATGAATGAACGAATGAAAAATAACGATGACCTCCTTAATTCAGAACAAACCCTGAAATGTCTTAAGGAAATAGAACAAAATCCTAAAATAACCCAGAGGGGCCTCGCGGAAAAGATGGGGGTTAGTTTAGGTAAAATCAATTTCTTGCTAAACTCCCTCATGGAGAAAGGGGTTATTGAAGCGAGAAACTTCACGAATTCCAAGCATAAGTTCGCCTATATGTACCTGCTTACTCCTCGGGGCATTAAGACGAAATTTCAGCTTATCCACAATTTTTTTATTTGGAAAACACAAGAATACGCGAAATTAAAACGCGAAATCGCTTCTTTGAAGAAAGAGGCATCTTTATTATCGCTGTCGATTGGGAATGATGATGCGATAAAACCAGGTAAGGCAAGCAGCTTGTAGGAGGAAGTAAGCTATGAAGTGTTTAGTTACGGGAGGAGCGGGATTTATAGGAAGCCATATTGTGGACCGCCTGCTTAGCGATGGATGCGATGTTATAGTTATAGACAACCTATCTACAGGCAGGCTTGAAAACCTAACGCAACATAAGGCCAATAAAAATCTCAAACTTATAAAAGCGGACATATCGGATTTTGACGCAATACTCGGTTATTTTAAAGGCGTTGACGCGGTATTTCATATGGCCGCGCTGGCGGATATAGTGCCTTCTATCGTAAATCCTTTGGGGTATTATAAATCAAATGTTACAGGTACGCTGAATGTCGCTGAGGCTTCCAGGTTAGCGAATGTTAAAAAATTTCTTTATACTGCGTCTTCATCTTGCTACGGCATACCCGATGTTTATCCTACGTCTGAAACAGCTGATATCCGCCCCCAATATCCCTACGCGCTTACCAAGAATTTAGGAGAACAGCTTGTTTTGCATTGGTGCAAAGTTTATAAACTTCCTGTAGTATCTTTGAGGCTGTTTAATGTTTACGGCCCTCGCTCCAGGACATCCGGGACATATGGCGCGGTGTTTGGCGTGTTTTTGGCGCAGAAGTTAAATAAAAAGCCGTTTACTGTTGTGGGTACTGGCGAACAGACAAGGGATTTTGTCTTTGTAATCGATGTTGTCAACGCCTTTGTGCTGGCTTCTAAATCGGGCCTTACGGGTGAAATTATGAATGTCGGTTCAGGAAAGCCCAATAGCGTGAATCGTTTGGTTGAGCTTCTTGGCGGTGATGTCGTGCATTTGCCTAAAAGGCCGGGAGAGCCGGATCGCACATTCGCCGATATTACCAGGATAAAAAAAATGTTAAATTGGGAAGCGAAAGTCACTTTCGAACAGGGCGTAAAAATTATGCTTGAAAATATCAATTATTGGAAAGAATCTCCGGTGTGGACATCTGAAAAAATTAACGAAGCGACCAAAGAATGGTTTCAATATTTATCTAAATAAAAAATGAAAAGAGAATCAAAATCCAAGATTCAAACAATAGACCAGATTACTAAAACATTAGATGGCTTGCGCGAAAAAGGCAAGAAAATTGTGCATTGCCACGGCGTATTTGATTTGCTTCATCCCGGACATATAAAGCATTTTCAGGCTGCCAAGAAAAAAGGGGATGTGTTGGTTGTTACTATTACTAAGGACCAATTTGTCAACAAAGGCCCGGGAAGGCCCGTATTTCATCAGGAGCTTCGCGCGGAAAGCATTGCCGCAATAGAATGCGTGGATTTTGTGGCTATTAATGAGTGGCCTACGGCGGTTGAGACTATAAAGAAAATAAAGCCTCATTTTTACGTTAAGGGCAGTGATTATGCTAAAAAAGACAGCGATCTTACCGGGAAAATCCATGAAGAGGAAGAGGCGGTAAGGTCGTCAGGTGGGCAAATTCATTTTACAGATGAGATTTCTTTTAGCTCTACTTCGCTGATAAATACGTTCCTTGCGCCTTACCCGGACGAAGCACGGGATTTTTTTGCGGGGCTTAAAAAAAGATACACTGCGGCGGATATAATAAACATCCTTAAAAGCCTACAGGATGTAAAGGTTTTAGTAATAGGCGATATTATCATTGATGAGTATCACTATTGCCAGGGAATGGGTAAGTCTCAAAAGGAAAATATAATTGCCACAAAATATTTAAATGAAGAGGCCTTTGCCGGAGGCGTTTTGGCCGCGGCAAATCACTTGGCGGGTTTCTGTAAAGATGTAACCCTGCTTAGTTCAGTGGGCCTAAAAAATGATTATCGCGATTTCATCCGGAAACGCCTTAATCCTAATATAAAAACGCGTTTATTGGAGCGCCCGGATGTGTATACAGTGGTTAAACGCCGTTTTGTTGACCCTAGTTTTTTAGGTAAGCTTTTTGAGATTTGTTATTTGGATGATACCTCGCCTTTGGGCGGGGAATTAGAGGGTGAGATCTGTGATTATCTGAAAAGGAGCCTTAAAGATTTTGATATGGTTTTGGTTACTGATTTTGGTCACGGGCTGATTACCAGGAATATACTTAGCATTATCTCGGATAAGGCTAAATTTCTGGCGGTAAATGTCCAGGCAAACAGCGCCAATCTTGGTTTTAACGTGGTAACTAAATTTCCGAGGGCCGATTATATTTGTATTGATGAGCCTGAAGCAAGGCTGGCCTGCAGGGATAAGTTTTTAGACGTTGAAAGCCTGATTTTTAATTTGAGCAGAGAGATGAATTGTAAAAAGGTAATTGTAACCAGAGGGCATAAAGGCTCATTGACATATTCAAAAGAAGATGGTTTTAAGGCAATCCCTATATTTTCAAAAGAGGTTGTCGACAGGATAGGCGCAGGCGACGCCTATTTTTCCGTGACCGCGCCTTGTGTCTTGCGCGATACGCCTATGGATGTGGTTGGCTTTATCGGTAACGCTGTCGGGGCAATGAAGGTTTTGATCGTGGGCAACCGCTCTTCGGTTGAGCCGGTGCCGCTTTATAAATACATAACCACTCTTCTTAAATAAAAATATGGATGATTATTTTAGGCCGCTAAGCAGGCTTTTCTCAAAAGTAGAAATTAATGATCAGAAAGGCTCAGGTATATCTTTTGGCAGGTTGGTTGAGCGAATAGCGCGCTTGATTGTCCTGCAGGAGAAGAAAGGCAATAAGGTATTTTTTATCGGTAACGGAGGAAGCGCCGCTATCGCCAGCCATATGGCTTGCGATTTGCTGAAAAATGCCGAAATCAGCGCCCTTGTTTTTAATGACGCCAGCCTCTTGACTTGTATAAGTAATGACCTTGGCTACGAATATGTTTTTCAGAAACCAATAGAAAGGCTTGCTCAAGAGAACGATATTTTATTTTCAATAAGCAGTTCGGGAGAATCAAAAAATATAATTAATGCGGCAAAGGCAGCAAAGAAGAAAGGCTGTTTTGTGGTGACCCTTAGCGGGTTTAATAAAAATAACGCGCTGCGGCAGTTGGGAGATATGAATTTTTATCTTCCGTCATATTCATATGGGTACGTGGAAACTATCCATTTCGCGATCATGCATTTTATAGTTGATACGGTAATAGAAAATAAGAAAGCCGGCCGCTAATGGATAAATACAGGATAGACAGCCATAAATTGATTTATCATGTGGATAGGGTTAATTCCTGGTTAAAAGGCGAAAACATCTATCCGATATATATAGAGATATCTGCGTCAGGGGCCTGTAATCACCGCTGTGTTTATTGCGCTTTAGATTTTATGGAATATAAACCGAGGTTATTGGATTCCTTTATGCTTAAGAAACGCTTAAAAGAGATGGCGCGGCTGGGGGTAAAGAGTGTTATGTTTGCCGGAGAAGGCGAACCGCTGATGCATAAAAATATAGCCGAGATAATAAATCATGCCAAAAAATGGGGGATTGATGTAGCTTTAACCACAAATGGCGTGTTGTTAACTCCTAGGGTTATTGATAAAACCCTGGCTAATATTACCTGGATTAAGGTAAGCATCAATGCGGCAACCCAGGAAACTTATTCTAAGATTCATAGGACAAGTCGCGCTGATTTTGATAAAGTTATCGCAAACATGTCATATGCGGCGAGGTTAAGAAAGAAAAATGGCTATAGCTGTACTTTAGGAATGCAGCTTGTACTTTTGCCTGAAAACTGCCATGAGGCAGCTTCCCTTGCGAAGATAGCCAAAGATATCGGTATGGATTATTTAGTCATAAAGCCATATTCCCAGCACCCGTCCAGTAAAACAACCAGGTATAAAGATATAAAATACAGTAAATACTTAACGCTTGCGAAAAAATTGCAAGGCTTTAACGACAAAAAGTTTAACGTTATATTCCGTATCAACACAATGAAAAAATGGGACCAAGCCAAACGCGATTACCGTTGTTGCGGCGCTCTTCCATTTTGGGCGTATATTGACGCGGGCGCGAATGTATGGGGCTGCAGCGCGTATCTAGGCGATAAAAGGTTTTTGTATGGAAATATAAATAAAGAGCCTTTTAAGGCTATATGGGAAGGCGGGGATAGAAAGGCATCGCTTGAGCTGGCAGCCAGCAGGCTTGATGTTAAGAAATGCAGGGTCAATTGCAGGATGGATGAAGTAAACCGCTATTTATGGGAGCTAAAAAACCCTCCTGCGCATGTAAATTTTATTTAAAGAGGGGGCGCGCGGACTTTGGAAAATATTTCGGAAGATATAAAAAAAAGGCTGCTTTATTTAATGCTTAAAATAAGGCGCTTTGAAGAAAAGATTGTTGAGCTCTATCCGGCACAGGAAATAAAAACGCCGGTCCATCTGTATATCGGGCAAGAGGCTATTGCCGCGGGCGTATGCGTAAATTTAAAGGCTGATGACTACATTTTTTCAAATCACAGAAACCATGGCCACTATATCGCTAAGGGAGCGGATATAAATTTACTTATGGCTGAACTCTATGGCAAGGTTACGGGTTGCTCAAAGGGCAAGGGCGGCTCTATGCATCCTGTAGCTGTAGAATGGGGGATATTAGGCACATCGGCGATAGTCGGCGCGGGTATAGGGTTGGCGGCAGGAGCGGCGCTTGCCTCTGTGATTAGGAAGGATAATAAAGTATCAGTTGCATTCTTCGGGGATGGCGCGGTTGACGAAGGGATATTTCATGAAGGGCTTAATTTCGCTGCTTTAAAAAAGCTGCCGGTACTTTTTGTCTGTGAAAACAATTTTTACGCCACAAATTCGCCGTCTCAAGCAAGGCAATCCACGGATAATATTTATAAGAAAGCACAGGGTTACGGGATAAATAGTATCCGGATAGACGGTAATGACGTTCTGGCTGTCTATTCCGCTGTTAGGGAGGCCGTTAAAGGCATCCGCGCAGGATTAGGCCCCATATTTATTGAATGCAGGACATACCGTTATAAAGGCCATGTTGGCACAGACTGTGATTACGAAAAAGGATGCAGGCCGAAAGAAGAATTAGAGGAATGGATGGCGAAATGCCCTGTTGACGCGTATAAGAATTTATTGTTGAGCAGCAGGATGATTTCCGATTATGAATATAAGTCTATAATCGGAGGCATTGATAGTGAAATAGCGCAAGCTGTAAGTTTTGCGCAGGATAGCCTATTCCCGGATAAAAGCGACTTATATAACGATGTTTTTGCGCAAGCGGATAAATTTTAAGATTATAAATGATATCATTCGTGTCCAAATTAAATACAAAATAGCGGCGATAAAGTTATTATGAGATTTGATTTCTACTGTCATTGCGAGGAGCTATCGTTGACACGGTGCGACGAAGCAATCTCGTACTTAAAGACGAGATTGCTTCGTCACAGATATGTCAAGCAAGGGTTCCTCGCAATGACGAGTTTAATTTGGACAGCAATGAAATGATATCCTTTATTAAACGGCAGTTCGCAGATGTATGCGGCGGCGGGTTGGCAGCTTTCTTTAAAAAAAGTATAAATCTTTTTTTGGTAATACTTGCGCCGGCCTGTGTGTTGATAGTGCGTATTTTGCGCCCTTTTGTTTTAATTCGTTTCGCGATGCTATATAGCGGCAGGATCGGGCATCTGGCAGCTAATACGGAGTTGTATCTTTGCCAGCGCGATTTAGCCCGCAGTGCTGCACAGCGCAACCTGGATATTTTCTATCATGCCAGCACTGTCTGTAATTTTCAGCTAAAGAAAATGCTGGATCGCAATTTGCATGTTTTCAATTTTGTTAGGTGGGTTGACCGGCTTAACCGCTCTATACCGGGAGGCCAAAGCCACCGGGCTCCACTGCCTAACAGCGATATAGATCTAAATAATATTATAGGGCGTTCGCCAGCTCATCTGTCTTTCACGGAGAAAGAAGACCTTTATGGCCAGAAACAGTTAGAGAGGTTAGGCTTGCCTCGGGGCCAATCGTTTATATGTTTTTATGCCAGGGACTGCGAGTACCTTGATAAACGTATTCCGTACCAAGATTGGGCCTATCATAATTATAGGGATTGCGATATAGATAATTATATCCCGGCAGTAAAAGAATTGGTTAGAAGAAACTATTTCGCTGTCAGGATGGGGGCGGCCGTAAAGGAACAGTTAAAGGTGCGGGATGAGCCAAAGATAATTGATTATGCCTCCTGTGCCAGGAGCGATTTTTTAGATATCTATTTATCAGCCAGATGCAGTTTTTTTGTGTCTTCAACCGGCGGGGTTAATGCTGTCTCGAGAATATTTAGGCGTAAAATAGTTTATGTGAACTTTGTCCCAGCCGGCAAGAGGCATCTTTTTTCCTGCGCGGCAGGGAGCATATTTATTCCTAAGAAATTATATTCGCGCAAGATAAATAGATGCCTTACGTTAGGTGAGATTATCGCTACGGGCGCGGATGAGTTTTACTCAAGTAAACAGTACGAAGATGCCGGCATAGAAGTTGTGGAGAATACCCCGGAAGAAATCCTTGCCGCGGTTATTGAGATGGATGAAAGGCTTAAGGGCAATTGGCATCCGGATGAGGAGG
>CAKKQA010000031.1:0-3661 GCA_919901925.1 Omnitrophica bacterium GWA2_41_15
TTTTTACCGGCTTTTCAATGAGAATGAAATAAATTTAAGACGGAGAGTGGAGGATTTGAACCTCCGGTCAGCTTACGCCGACAACGGTTTTCGAGACCGCCGCATTCAACCGCTCTGCCAACTCTCCAATTCGATTATTCAAAGTCTCCGGAATGCTTCGATATATCTTTTGATGCTATTTCCAACGCTCTCAAAATCTTTGTTTGCCAACCACTCTTTCCTGAATACGCTCGCGCCGAAGGAAACCGCGGAAGCGCCGCAGGAAAAATAATCCTTCAAATTTTCCGGGGTTACGCCACTGCAGGCCAATAGTTGAACATCGTTAAACGGCGCTTTTACTTCCCGGAAATATTCAGGGCCAAGAAACTTCGCAGGAAAGACTTTAACCATTGTCGCCCCTTTAAGCCACGCGCTGTATATTTCTGTCGGCGTAAGCGCGCCGGGGAAAACAGGGACTTTATTTTTAACACAATAGGCTAAAACTTCGTCGACAACTACCGGCATCACGATAAATGCCGCTCCGGCATCAAGGCATAATTTTAATCCTTTTATGTCGAGAACAGTCCCTGCCCCTACCGTAAGGCGCCCCTTTGCTATTTTTACCGTCTGGCGGATTAAATCACAGGCGCCTTTGGTATTCAAGGTTATCTCAAGAGTTTCTAAGCCGCTCGCCATTACTGTTTCAACCAGCGGCTCAATCTCTCGCGAAGCAACCCCTCTTACGATACCCATGATTGGGAGCTTCTTAAATTTTTGTATATTCATATTACTCTTGCGACTGCCCGACTAAGCTCTCATAAAATTGCCGGTAATTTTCTTTTTTATCGCTATTGCGCAATGCCATCGCCGCCTTAGGATGCTCATCGAGAATTCCGGTTATCGCGTAGGGGATTATGTAACCCCACTCAATTTTATCTCTTAGCGGAATAAACTCTTTTGATATCAAATCAAGGACCGGGCGAATATCAAATTTAGGATTCTTTAAAAAACCCAACATAAGTTCCAGCGGGCAATTCCCCGCCGCCCTGCCTAAACCGTAAACAGTGGCATCAATGTAATTGGCGTTATGGATTATCGCTTCGATGCTATTGCTAAAAGCAAGCTGTTGATTATTGTGCGCGTGTATCCCGACTTCTTTTGTCTTCAATATGCTTTTTGCCTTCTTGATGAGGAATTCCACCGTCTCCTGATACAACGCCCCAAAGCTATCAACGATATAAATAACCTTGGCTTTGCTTTCTTTCTCAAGCTGCTCTAAACATTCATTCAATTCATTATCCAAAGCCCTTGAAATCGCCATTATATTTATCGTGGTTTCATAACCTTTATCCGCAAACTGATTAGTCAGGGATATCGCCTTGTCTATATCCTTAACATAAGAGGCAACCCGGATCATCGCAACCGGGCTTTCTTTGCGCGGCTTAATATCTTCGATATCAACCCTGTCCACGTCAACCATAACTGAAATCTTTGTCTTTGACGGTATTCCTTCGATAACTTTTTTGATGTCGCTATCGTCGCAGAATTTCCATTTCCCGTATTCCTTGGAAGAAAACAGCTTCTTGGAATTTTTATAGCCGATCTCCATATAGTCCACGCCGGCTTCCGAAAGCGCCCTATATACTTCACGGACAAACCTGATATCAAACTGGTGGTTATTAATCAGCCCGCCGTCCCTTATCGTGCAATCTAATATTTTTATTTTTTCTCTAAACATTGCCTCTCCTGTTATTTTATTTAAGTTTTTTAACCTTACACGATTTCTCTTGTCTTAAGGATCAACTCTGTCTTCAAAGAATATAATGACTTCTCTAATCCCACAGGATACTGGTGTGGATTGACAAAACGTTTTATTCCGGAATGAAAATAGTTTAAGCTCTCATGTGTATTTTTCTTGCTTTCCTCAATACCGATATCCGGATAAACTCTTTTGCCTTTTCTAAACACAGGGACAAGCAAATCACTGAAAGCAGTATCTGAAGCTATCCTCTTCTGCCGGGTCATATCCAGAGGGTCGACCATAATACAGCCCTTGCTTAAATCAGCCCCCTCGTCGTAAATCACATCAGAAAAATTCTCTCCGTCTTTTCGATAACGCCTGACCTGCTGAATCCCGGGATTAGAAACCTTTACTGCCTGTTCGGAAAGTTTAACCTTATAATCCCATTTGCCGCCTTGCTTGCGGACAGCTGAAAGCTTGTAAACTCCGTTTAAAGCCGGCTGGTCATAAGCTGTAACTAATTTTGTCCCTACTCCCCAGGCGTCAATTTTAGCGCCTTGGTCTTTTAAGCTCACGATGATGTTCTCGTCTAATTCATTGCTGGCGATAATTTTGGCGTTGGGGAAACCGGCTTCATCAAGCATCTTTCTTGCCTCATTGCTCAAAAAAGCCAAATCTCCGGAATCTAAACGTATCCCTGCCATCTCGTGGCCATTTTTTCTTAAATACTTACCGGCTTCTATTGCTTTCTTAATTCCCTCAAGTGTATCATATGTATCCACTAAAAATGTGCTGTTGTTTGGCATGGCATCGGCATAGGCCATAAATGCCTCCAGCTCATCGTCAAAAGACATTATCCAGCTGTGGGCTTGAGTTCCTTTTACCGGAATTCCGAAAATCTTACCCGCCAAAGCGTTTGAGGTGCCGCTAGATCCTCCTATATATGCCGCCCGCGAAGCTGCCAGCGCTCCGTCAATCCCCTGCGCCCGCCTTAAGCCATATTCCACTATCGGCTCACCGCCTGAAGCAATACACATCCGCGCGGCTTTAGTCGCAATCAAAGTCTGGAAATTGATGATGTTCAGCAATGCCGTCTCTAAAATCTGGCCTTGGATAATCGGCCCTTTGACGCGCAATAAAGGCTCATGCGGAAAAACAACAGTCCCTTCGGGAATAGCGTCTATATCGCATTCAAACCGCATATCCCCAAGGTAATCTAAAAACGCCTTTTCAAATAACGGTTTTTCGTCATTTCCTTCTAAGCCTGACATATATTCTAAGTCTGATTTATCAAACTTAAAATTTTCAATAAAATCAATGGCATATTCCAGGCCGCAGGCAACTGTAAATCCGCCTTTAAAAGGATTACTGCGAAAAGTAAGATTGAAAACAGCTTCTTTATCACAGGCGCCTTCCTTCCAGTAGGCATAGGCCATCGTTAACTCATAAAAATCCGTTAACAGCGCAAGCGATTGATTATAGGGAAGCAGTTTATAGGGCATACGAATTTAAGGCAATAATCGCTTTTTTAAGAAAGCGAAGCCAGAACCAGATTTCAAATATTTTTCAAAACTCATAGCTACATTATTCTCCTTAAATACAATGTATGTTTCTAAATTCCAAGGAGCATAGTTTTTGCTATATATAGATTCATTGCGATTATGCTCTTTTATTCTATTCTCTAAATCCTCTGTTAAACCAACATATAATCTCTTGGGGTATTTCGCGCTTCTTAAGATATAAACTATTTTCATTATTCTGCTGCGCCATTCAATTTGCTAACAATGGTATGGCTTCGCAGCAATTCTTTTTCGCCATAAGTATGGAAAAAAGGACTTGTTGCTTTGAAGCCCTACCATTGTCTACTCATTGAAGGGCGAAAAAGAACTTGTTGCTTTGAAGCCCTACCATTGTCTACTCATTGAAGGGCGAAAAAGAACT
>CAKKQA010000031.1:3761-4029 GCA_919901925.1 Omnitrophica bacterium GWA2_41_15
TGTTGCTTTGAAGCCCTACCATTGTCTACTCATTGAAGGGCGAAAAAGAACGGAGAGGGTGAGATTTGAACTCACGGTGGAGGAAACCCCCACAACAGTTTTCAAGACTGCCGCTTTCAACCACTCAGCCACCTCTCCAATTTTCCTCATGTCAGGACGCCTAAAAATTGAACAACATCTAACCTCGGAGGTTTCGGCTAGCAAATGACACCCAACCTCCGCAGACTGGGTCAAATGGAGCATTTTTGAAGGCTTGAAAATTTTTCCC
>CAKKQA010000032.1 GCA_919901925.1 Omnitrophica bacterium GWA2_41_15
TCCTGCTGGGCGGCGCTGTCTCGCTGGCCGGCGTAACCGGGGCAAGGAAAAATCTTCCCGCGGATTTGGCAGATAAGGTCAGATCCATCAAGAGGCAGACGAAAAAACCGGCCTGTGTCGGTTTTGGGATTTCCAGCCGCGAGCACGTTAAACAGGTTTCTAACATTGCCGACGGCGCGATAATCGGAAGCGCTGTGATTAAGTTGATCCGCGAGAATATCGGCAAGAAAGATTTGGTGGCAAAGGTGGGGAGGTTCGTGGCAACGTTACAGACAAAGAAACCAGAAAAAAAGAAAAAAGCTGTCATTGCGAGGAACCCTTGCTTGGTATGTCAGTGACGAAGCAATCTCTTTTCTAAAAGCGAGATTGCTTCGTCGCCATATGCCAACGAGGGCTCCTCGCAATGACGATAGTTTTTTTCTGGTTTCTGGTCACTTTCGGGGGTAAATTTAAGCATGTATAACAAATCTCAATTACCTAACGGCCTGCGTTTAGCTACTTATAAGATGGCTCATAGGGAGTCAGCGGCTGTAGGTATCTGGGTGGGCGCCGGCGGCCGCTATGAGGATAAAGTTGATAATGGCATTGCCCATGTGTTGGAGCATCTTTCCTTTAAAGGCACGAAAAAATATTCCGCCACCAAGATAAAGGAAACTATCGAAGGGCTGGGTGGTTCCTTAAACGCCTTTACTTCGGAAGAATACACCTGTTATCTTACCAAAATCGTTGCCAAACACCTGCCTTTGGTTATTGATATCCTTTCTGATATGGTTTTAAATCCTTCGCTCCTTAAGAAAGACTTGGATAAGGAAAAATCAGTCATCTGCGAAGAGATTAAGATGTACCGAGACCTGCCGCAGTCTTATGTTTATGAACTGTTGGATGAACTTATCTGGCCGGGCCATCCTTTAGGCATGAACCTTGCCGGGACAATCGAGTCTGTCAGTTCGATTACCCCGCAATTACTGGCCGGATTTCACCACCGGCTTTACCAAACCGCCAATATGGTTGTTTCTGTGTGCGGTAATGTCGGCCACCGGAAGATCCATAAACAGATAGCCGGAATATTCGGCAAGGAAAATCCGAAAAAGAATATCGAGTTTGTAAAAGTCAATATCTCGCAGGATAAGCCGCGGGTAAATTTATTTTTTAAAGAAACAGAACAAAGCCATTTAGCTATAGGTTATCTCGGGCTTGAACGCCAGCATCCTGACCGTCATGCCCTGGCGCTTTTGCATATTATTTTGGGCGCGAATATGTCCAGCCGGCTTTTTAATGAGGTCAGGGAGAAGAAAGGGCTGGCTTATGAAATAGGGACGCAGGTAAAAAGGCTGAGCGACACAGGCGTGTTTCTGGTCCATGCCGGAGTTGATAACCGTAAAGTTGTTATGGCAATAGCGACTATTTTTAAAGAGATGGAAAAGATATCCCAGAAACAGGTTTCAAGAGATGAGTTTACCCGGGCAAAGGAATATTATACCGGCCAGCTTCTTTTGGGTTTAGAAGATACGCTTGACCATATGCTTTGGTTGGGAGAACAGGAAATCTCCTTGCGTAAAATTAAGACGATAAGGGATATTTTAAAGGAAATTGAGACAGTGGATATTTCAGATCTTCGCAGAGTAGCAAAACATATTTTCCGCGATAACCGTTTAAGCCTGGCGCTTATCGGGCCGCAGAGCGATAGCGAAAAAAAAGAGATCATGAGCGTTTTGTAGCTAAAAACAGCCACGCCATCTAACTTCGGCAGATTGTTTTTTTATTGTCATTGCGAGGAACCCTCGCTTGGCATATCAGTGACGAAGCAATCTCGTTTTTAGAAAAGAGATTGCTTCGTCGCCATATGTCAACAACAGCTCCTCGCAATGACGATGATCTGCGGAGGTTTCAATATGGGGCAAATATAAAAAATGCATTTAATTTTTTCTATTCCAACTTTAATCGTCCTTATTGTCCTTATAGGGTTTTCATTTTTCTTTTCTGCCGCGGAGACTTCGCTTATTGCCATAAGCAAGATTAAAGCAAGGCATATGGTTAACCGTGGTATAAGGAAGGCCCATATTGTCGTTCGGCTGATAACCAAGCTTGACAGGGTGGTGTCGGCGATATTGATAGGCAATAACTTTGCTAATATCGCAATTTCCGCGATTGTCACCGCGGTATGTGTCGGTATCTTTCAGCCGCCGTGGGGGGTAATAATCGCTACTTTATCCACCGCGGTGTTTGTTATGTCCATTTGCGAGATTTTACCCAAGACAATAGCTATCCGTTATTCAGAAAGGGTTGCTTTATTCTGCGCCCCCTTTCTCGAATTATTTATCGGAGTTTTCGCCCCTCTGGTTAATTTTTTCTCAAACATCACAAATTTTATCCTGAAACTGTTTGGGGCTGAGCCGGATAAACGCTCGCCGCTTATAACCGAGGAAGAGCTTAGGCTGCTTATCGAAATCGGTAAAGAAGAGGGGGTTTTGTCCGATGAAGAGCGTAAGATGCTGCATAGAATTTTTGAGTTTGGCGATACCAAAGTGGCGGAGGTTATGGTAGGTAAGGATAAAATAGTAGCCATAGATAAATCCTCTGATGCCGAAAAACTACTTGATATCTTAGTTGAAGAAGGCCATGCCCGTATACCTGTTTATGACGGTTCGATAGATAGCATTATAGGGGTAATTTATGCCCGGGATTTACTGTATATCTGGCGCAATAAAGGCCTTGTGGTCCTGCCTGATCTTATTCATCCGGTGCATTATGTGCCTGCGGGCAAGCGAGTGAACGAGCTCTTAAGGGAATTTCAAACCAAGCGTATTCAAATAGCAGTGGTTGTGGATGATAATAGGAAAACTTTAGGCGTGGTTACCCTTGAAGACCTGATTGAGGAAATTGTAGGGGAGATTGACGAAGAGAAGTAGGGTTTGAAGATTTAACGGTAAAAGAAAAAGATTGATTCTTAATATTCTGGTGATACCTAACATATTGAAAAATGCACACTTCTTTAATCAACTCCACATAATGAAATACTTAACATAATGCTGGTATTGTTTATTAGCGCGAGTTTGCCAAGGTATTTTAGAGAAGTTGGATATAAGTGTGTTTAAAGCGCTACATAATGAAGTTGAAGGGGATGCCAAATGAACGATAGGCTGGGACGTAATTCTTCGTGTCCTTGCGGCAGTGGGAAGAAATTCAAAAAGTGCTGCGGCCTTAATCTTGCGCCCGCAGGCGATGATCTTCTTGCGCCCATGCCGGATGATTTAAAAACGGGCACGAAGATTGACTTCTATTTTGAAATCTTTCAGGGCGCGATGCTTTATGCCGAGACGTTGAAAACAAGCCCGAAATTTGGCGGCGAACTACGGAGATTATGCCGCGACTTCGAAGAGAAATTTAAACCAGGGGCAGAGCACGGCCTGCCGGATAGTTTCTATTTGAACTGGTTTGCCCTTGACAATCGCTTTGGCGTTGACCAGCGCACAGTCATCGAGCGGATGATGGAGGAAAGGGATTTTCATTTGATGGAAGATGCTGTTAAATCAGCGGTTCGCGAGCTTTCGGATAGTTACGCGACCTGTTATCAAGTTAAGGAGATACGTAAGGATAATATTCTTTTTGAAGAATTGGTGACCGGCCGTCAATGGGTAGTGCACGCAATAGGCGATACATGTGAGGAAGATGCTTCGCCGGAGCAAATATGGCACGCGCGTTTTGTCGGCCCTCAAGAAGACGCGTATTATTTCGGCCAGCCGTTTGTCT